>CAZDGT010000271.1:0-4706 GCA_964504905.1 uncultured Bordetella sp.
TCCTGCTGCAAACAGTGGCTAACCCACAAGGATATGTCGAGAGAACTTCTTCGGAAAAACCGGCTGACGGAATACTCGAATAGATCTCCCGGAGAGCAGCGTCTTCGCGGGTCGTGAATAGTGCCGGTTGAATCGATTCGAAGCGGCCCATCATTTTGGGTAGCCCTCGATGGATAAGAGCCACGAAAGCAGCAATCTTACCGATCATAACGAAACTATTCCAAAGACAACCGTTCTTCATCAAGACCGATGCAAGGGACCTTGATGGTTTTTCCCAAAAGCGGGCTACGTGGCAGACTGAGTCGGGTAGCGAGCCTCCAAGAGGGGCTCCAGGTTCGATCCATCCGTACCCAGCCTCAGGGTAGTCGGGCGTGACTCCCAGGAGCATCACGCGATCAGGCCGGCACTCGACGGCCTCGAAACCACTTTCGACATCCGCAACGAACGCAGTCTCATTCGCAAAATGGTGGTCGGATGGGAACACTGCGACTACTCCGTCAGGATCCAATTCATGGAGACGCGACAAGCTGTAGATAATCGCGGGCGCGGTTCCCCGATTGAACGGTTGCACCAGCACCTGTGAACGGTCAGCATCACCGGCCAGATTGCTGTAAAAGCGTTCGTGCGCTTTGGTAAAAACCACGGCCGTATGTTCAGGACGGACGATCCGCCGAACTCTGTCCCGAGTCTGATCGAGAAGGGTTTTACGCCCTACAACTGCGCAGAACTGCTTCGGCCGCTCGTCGCCAGTAATCCTTCGAGTCAGCGGCAGTAGTCTCTTTCCGTCCCCTCCAGCCAGAATAACTCCCCAGCGGTGCCGCCACGTATCACGCCGATTGGACTCTAGACTGGTTTGGTGCTGTGGTTTCATCATTTCCTCGATTTAGAATAGGCATTAGATCCTTGTGGGCTCAGTCCTTACTGCTTCGGGCGCCGGTGCCCGACTGATTTGATTGGATCTCGTGAGTAGATTAAGCAATAGAGGGGCCATCGCGCCTGACTATGTTTGCAGGGCTTTTGCGATGTCGGCAAAGATTTTTGAGCCGAAAACGTCCACTTGTGTGCCATTTGGGGCAGTTCGAAATTGCCGCCCGATCAATCGGGTCGAGAAGCAATTCTGGATCGAATCCCGCTGAGAATCGACTGCTTCTTTGCTTCGAGACCAGTGAGGACTGAATCGTACGCCGATGCGAAAGCCGCCACTCCATCCGCCTGTAGCTCGTCGGCGATTGCGTCCAGGTCGATACCTAGTTGAACTAGTTTCGAAAGAGCGGCTCTTGCTTCGTCGACCCTCGCCGCTACGGTGCCGCTGCTCACCTGTCCATGGCTACGAAAAGCATCCAGCGTTGCTGGCGGAATCGTAGTGACAGTATCCGGTCCAATCAGCTCTTCCACATACATCACATCTCGATAGCTCGGGTTTTTTACGCCGGTGCTGGCCCAGAGGGGGCGTTGCACGCGGCAGCCGCGTTTCTTCAGTGTCGCAAAAGGCGCACCGTAGAAGATCTCCGTGAAACGACTATAGACTATCTTGGCGTTTGCAATTGCGATGGCTCCCCTCAAGCCCAGGGCTTCTGCGGTACCAATCTTTTCGAGCGCCCGATCTATTTTCGTATCTACCCTGCTGACAAAGAACGATGCCACCGAGGCGACCCGGGAAGGCTCACGGCACTGCTGCAGGCCCTTAACGTAGGCGTTTGTGACGGCCTCATAATGATCGAGAGAAAACATGAGGGTAATGTTGATGTTGATTCCTTCAGCAATCAAGGCTTCAACCGCGCGGACGCCGTCAGGCGTGGCGACGACCTTTACCATCAGGTTGGGTCGATTCACCGCTTTCCATAGCCGGCGGACTTCTTCGACAGTTGTCGCGGTATCTTTGGTCGACTGCGGTGGAGGCTCCAGACTAACGAACCCGTCGGCACCGCCGCTCAGATCATACGCCGGCCGCAGAATATCGGCGGCCATGCGGACATCTTCGATAGCCAAGCGGTCATAGAGCGTGCCAGCATCGATGCCAGGCGTTTCATCAAGGAGCAAGCGCAACGCATCATCATAGTCGCTGCTGCCATCGATCGCCTTTTCAAAAATCGTGGGATTGCTGGTGACGCCGCGGACGCCGTCCTCCTCAATCAGGCGCTTAAAGTCGCCACTCGTAAGAAAACTGCGTTGAATGTAATCAAGCCAAATAGATTGACCTTGCTTCGTTAGGCCGAACAGCGGGCTCATAGTACTCCTTCCAGGGACCCGAGCGCGGCCTTTTATTGGGGCAGTCGCTCGAACCGAATGTATCGCTCACCAGGATTCGAAGCACTCGGGTTGCCAATCAACCGGAAGCAAGAGGGCCGAACATGGGCACTTCTGTTCCTTTTGAGGCATCACGAAATCATCGGAGTCACGTCGCGGAGCTCGACACCGGAGAAAACAGCTCAAGTTCTGTGTGGCTATGGAAATGCAACCCGCAGTACCAAAATGTCTTTTCAATTCGTTACCGCCATCCCGCTCAACGTCTGGAAAGGCAGCGGCTGCTTCGTTGGTATCCGGACGCTGGCAACGGGGATCCGAGCGTTGGGCGGAGAGGTGAATTTTGTTACGCCGCGACTTCATCTTCCTGTTTACGCCGCTGAGCGGATGCTGTTCAATCACATGCTTCGGTATCGGGAATTCTCAAGCCACGATACCATCGTCGGATTCGACGCCGATGGGTATTCGATCGCTGGCAGCCGTTCATCGCGCCATGTGGCGAATATCAAAGGAGTAATGGCCGACGTGCTTCCCTATGAGCGCGGAGCGGCGCGAGTCAGCATGGCGCTCCAAGCCAACCTCGAGAAACTGCATGCCCGGAAAGCCGATCTCGTTGTGACGCCAAGCCGTTATTGCGCCACACGGCTCGATGAGCTCTATAACGTCCGTGACGCCGTTGTCATTCCTGAGTTGATTGATCTTGACAGGTGGCGCGACCTCTTGGGGAGGAATCCGGCCCCAGCCTCACCACAACGCTTTATTGTCCTATGCGTGTGCCGCTTCTATTCCAGAAAGCGCGTTCATGTGCTGCTGCACGCCGCGGCTTTCCTCAGGGCAAGAATCCCTGAGTTGGAGGTTCGGATCGTTGGGGCGGGGCCGGAGGGCCCCCGATTACGCCGTTTGTGGAGGGAGCTCGACCTGGAAGAGAACGTCCGTTGGCTGGGTGACGTTACCGCCGCACAGTTGGCGTCGGAGTACAACAGAGCTGACGTGTTTTGCCTGCCCAGCATCCAGGAAGGATTTGGTATTGTCTTCTTGGAAGCGATGGCGGTGGGCAAGCCGATTATCGCGGCGCGCGCGTCCGCCGTACCGGAAGTTGTCCGCCACGGACTGTTAGTGGAACCTGAAAGCGCTGACGCGCTTGCGGACGCAATCGAAAAGCTGTATGGTGACTCGCAATTGAGAACTTCGCTTGCCGAACACGGCAGGCGCGATGTGAAAGATTTTGACATGCGGCTTGTCGCGCGACGCTTTATGGAGATAGTGGGCGGAGGAGTCAGAGAAATGGAGATAGCCCGATGAAAACCTCGAGATATTTGATTCTGGGCGGCGGTATGGTCGCTGGTTATGCAGCGAAACAGCTTGTCGAGACCGGCCTGAAGGCGGGCGAGCTAACGATTGTGTCGGCGGACAGTTCGATTCCTTATGAGCGGCCGCCGCTGTCAAAAGGTTTTCTAGCTGGGAAGGACACGGAAACCAGCATCTTCATAAACACTCACGATTTCTATCGCGCGCACGATATTGACGTTCGGCTTAATTGCGTAGTCAGTAGCGTGGATTCCGCCCGGAAACAGGTACGCCTGCAGTCTGGAGAGGAGATCGGCTTTGAAAAACTCGTCGTGGCAACCGGCGCGCAAGTGAGAACGCTCGACATTCCCGGCAGCGATCTCGCGGGGATTTACTATTTACGATCCCTTGAGGACTCCAAACGCATTCGCCAGAAGGCGGAGGGTGCGAAGCGGGCGGTTGTAATCGGCGGTGGATTCATCGCTATGGAAGTGACTTCGGTGCTCGCACAGAAAGGGATTGAGACGACGATGGTCCTGCCCGACGATCGCATCTGGAAGCGCTTCTTCACTGCGCCAATGTCCCGATTCTTCGAGGAATACTATACGGCGCGAGGCGTGCGGTTCGCCAAGAACAACAAGGTCGTGACTTTGAAAGGTTCTGGGGCTGTTGAATCGGCAGTACTGCAAAGCGGCGATGTTGTTCCCTGTGACATGGTGGTGGCTGGCATCGGAGTGAAGCCTGTCACAGAGCCGCTGGCCAATAGCGGAATTGAATTGGCGGATGGCGTGGTTGTGAATGAGTATCTCGAAACCAGCCAGCGCTATATCTATGCGGCCGGAGACGTGGCGAGTTACTACGACGTTCTGTTCGACAAGCGTCGGCGAGCGGAGCATTGGGACAACGCGGTCTCCCAAGGCCAACACTGCGCGCGCATTCTCTCGGGCGAGCGCACACCCTTCATTCACGTTCCTTATTTCTTTTCCGACGTTTTCGATCTCTCATACGAATTCTGGGGAGATTCTTCCAGCGCGGATCAGATCGTTGAACGTGGAGACCTCTCGAGCCGCAGCTTCAGCGTCTGGTGGTTGCGGCAGGGCAGACTGGCGGCGGCCTTCACCATGAACCGTCCGGACGAGGAGCGCGAGGCCGCTCCGCGATTGATCGAATCTCGA
>CAZDGT010000272.1:0-1859 GCA_964504905.1 uncultured Bordetella sp.
TACGTTCGTGTTCCTGGTGATCCTCGGTTGGCTGGCGGCGGTAACCGCCGGGTCCGCCGTGCTATCGAGCGTAGCGCGCATCACTTTCTGGGGTGTACTCGCCCTGGCCGTTACCGCAGGCATTGGCAAACTGTTCGGCACCGTGGTTTAAACGCCGCGAGGCGCATCGCGGACGTCCGCTTCAGGGGTCCGCGGGAAACGGATCGATGAAGGCAATGCTGCCGTACTCGGCTCCCTCGGTTTCCTGGGAGCGATAGGACGTCACTAGGCGGCTGTCGGCCGACCAGGCCGGTTGCGTATGTCCCCAGTCGCCAAAGGTAATCTGATGAAGTTCACTGCCATCGGGGTGGACCAGCCACAACTGCCCGCTCGCTGCCGGACCCGCCCGGTTCGATGCAAACACGATCCAGTTTCCGTCCGGCGACCACGCCGGCCAGCCATCAAACGCCGGGTGGCCAGCCAGCCGCAGCGGTGCGCTGCCGTCCCGGTTTGCAATGTAAATCTCCGAATTGCGCTCAATGGCCTCCAGTTCCCAGTTCAGCCCGGCGGTATCATCCACGCGGCGATAGAGAAGGTAGTTTCCGTCCGGCGACAAGCTGCCGAAGGTGCAGGTGGTGCGGCAGTCGGTGAGTTTCTCGAGCCCGCTGCCATCGATGCGGACCGACCAGATGTCATGCCAGCGTTTTTCCCAGGGTGCGGCCGGATCGGGTGTGTCCCGGTCCGAGTTGAAAACAATGCGCTCTCCATCCGCCGACCAGTGGGGATGATCGTCATAACCGGGCTCATTGGTGAGCGCGCGGGTTTCGGTACCGTCAGCGCGCATGAGGTAGACATCGTTGTTTCCTTCCGCGGAGTACGCCGCAAACGCAATGAAGGCGCCGTCGGGAGACCAGACCGGCGTCTCGGCGCCTTCCCCGGGCACATCGGTCAGTTGCCGCAAACCGGATCCATCACGGTGCATCACCCAGATCTGATTGCCGCCACTGCGATTGGACTGGAAAACGACTTGCGAGCCGTCCGGAGAAAGCTGCGGGTAGGTGTCGCGCACCGGCGACAGAATGTCGGGCGGTGTGCCCGAAGCCATCGCTGCCGCGGGCAGGAGGACGAGGAGTATGGATGGTAGTTTCATGCAGCCATTGTATGCAGCCGCATCGACAGCCAGGATCGCAACACCGCACCAGCGGCTCCATTCGCCTCACACGGTTTACCCGCGCGACTCTCAAACCCTTGTAAATAATGGTTGACATCAAATTTGGGCTATGGTCGAATCGAGTGATGCGTTTGATAACGACACCCACGATGAACATGGCCCGCCCTGCTACTGGACCGGTGGGTGGCGCACTGCTCGCGCGGGTATCGGGCTTACGTTGGGACCTGCTTGCGCTCCTTTCACTTCTTGCTCTTCTGATTATGGGAAGAGGTGCGGGTACAGGCTAAGCAACAACCAGATAAACCTGAAAAACCCGCGCCAAGAAGGTGCGGGTTTTTTTTTTACGAGGATAAAAGAGAAACGACATGCTGAGCGACCAGATAAAAAAAGGCCCCAACCGCGCCGCCGCGAGAGCGATGCTGCGCGCCACCGGCCTCGATGATGAAGCCATTGAAAGACCATTGATTGCGGTGGTCAACACCTGGTCGGAAGTCACTCCTTGTAATGCCCATCTGCGCCTCCTGGCCGAACCCTTGAAGGAAGGCATCCGCGCCGCGGGGGGCACGCCCATCGAATTCGGCGCCATCGTGGTTTCAGACGGCATCTCCATGGGCTCCGAAGGCATGAAGTGTTCGCTGATGTCGCGCGAACTGGTGGCCGATTCCATCGAGCTGGTTACGCGGGGGCATTGCCTGGACGGCGTGGTGGC
>CAZDGT010000273.1:0-6479 GCA_964504905.1 uncultured Bordetella sp.
CCTCCAGCACTGCCGCGTCGCCAGAAACCGTGATGTCAGTCTGCTGAGCTCCCACTTGCAGGGATATCGGAAGCTCGAATGAGGAACCAACGGTGAGCGTCAAGGAACGAGTGGCGTCTCCGAACCCTGGTTGATGCACCGTGATCTCATATGCTCCTACTTTTAGATAAACGAACTGAAAGCGCCCATCGCGCCCGGTCGTCGTTTTGCTGATCTGGTTCGTGTCGGACTGGCGCGCAGTGACTTCGGCGCCGGTAACCACTGAGCCGGATGGATCAGTGACGCGCCCGCCCACGCTCCCATAACTCACAGTCTCCTGGGCAGAGATGGTAGAAAAACAACTTGAAATGAAAACGAGAAACCCTAATGTAATTAAACGAAACATAATTTCCTCTCAATCCTGGTTCATGACAACAGCAAAAGCGGCCGCGGTTAGAGCCAAGACAGAGGAGGAGGACGCTGAAATAAGTGGGCAGGATAGGCGGAGGCAACAACAAGACGTTGTGCCCAAAGCGACACGCGCACGGAGAAGGCAGGCATTGGGCCGGCCTCGCCATGAGCCTGGCCAGAATCGACAGGAGTGGCGTCGCCCGGAAGACTGGCGCAGCCACTTGGGCAATCCGGCATGGCGGACCAACTGGGAGCGCCGGGTGCGAGCCGGTGGCAAGGGCAGGAGCGCTTTCCGCGGCAACACTTCATGGAGCAGCTCGCGGACGGACCTGTCAGCGAGTCCGCCAGCAAGGAAAATGCCGGGGAAAGAAGACACCACACCAGTGCCAGCGCTGCCCAAGAGCGGCGGAGCCAGTCCCGAAATGTAGAGCGGAACATCACAATAAAGTACGCACCGGCTGCCCGGCCGGCATCTACCAAATAATTTGAGGGAACAGGAGGTTAGGAGAGGCCGATTGGCGGTCCGCGCTTCTGACCGGTGCGGCTATAGGAGATGCGATAAAGCGCTTCAATCTGCGCATGCACCGCAGGCTGATTCACGACACTGGCGAAAAACTGTTGCGACGCGGTAAGCGTTACGGTGTGGTGGTAAGACCCGAGCGCCCCCGCTTGGGGGAATAGGGGACAACGATCATTCTGCGACTGTAACGATGGCCCGCCGGAGTGAGCCCCGGGCGGCATCACGCAACGATGCTTGCCATGAGCGCGGCAGCAGGCCGGCAACTGCGCTTCGGGATCCTGCGCAAACGCAACGGGTGCTATCAGCAAGAAACCGAATACACCGAGCAGCAGAAGGGCAGCGACGCGCGTCACACGACAAATGTATCACAGCGCGTTCCGCCGATACCGGCGGATAGATCCTGTGGTTACTCCTTCTTCTGGCCGGGAGCCGGCGTTGACGCCGCGGGTCCAATCCCCACGATAACCAGGACAGCATCTTCGTCTTTGGCGCCGTCGTAGTGATACTGGTTGGCATAATGCGTGACGACCGTGCCCGCTTTCATCGGCGTGGTGGTATTCATGTCGTATTTGGTGCCCGTGCCGACCCACCATGTTCCCGAAAGGACAGTGATGAATCGATCGTGGGGGTGCATGTGGGGGGTACTGTTATGATGCGGGTGCCACTTCATAAGCTGGACGTAAAGGCTGCCTTCTTTTGTGGGGTCGCCGGAAACCAGGAACGAAGCTGCGGATCCATTCGCGTTCTCTTTCCACTTGATGTCCTTGAGGTTCATGAAAGTCGCGGCGGGGGGATCGACGTCCGCTTTCACTGCCCCGAGCCACACGAACGATCCCAGTACCATTGCAACCAGGGATAAGCGCCTGAGCGCCAGTAAACGAGTCATGCTTCCCTCCTTGTGGGAATAACGTAGTCCTCTTGCGTACAATACCACTGGAACGTGGAGAATGGATTGTGCGCCTTCTTGCAATTGCCGCCGCCGTGCTGCTCGCTGGTTGTGAGCCTGCTCCCGCGCCGAAACGCGATGCGACTACAGAACCCTGGTATAGCGAGACCGCGCAGCAATTGGCCGGGATGAACCGGCAGGCCGAGAGCTTTTTTGAAAGTGGCAAATCGGATGAGGCGGCGGCTCTGATCGAAAAAGGGCAGCCTTTGATGAGCCGCCTGCTCTCCGTCCCTCAGCCCACTTTGGAAGCCACGGAAGCCGCTTCCGATGTGGATAATCTTTATGGCAGGATGTTGCTTGCCAATCGCCACTACGGATGGGCCCGGCTTCTCTTCCAAAAGAATCTCGCCCGCTGGAGAAATTGGAAACCGCAGACGGCGGAGTCCGCCCGCCGGTTGCAGCAGGCCAAAGCCGCCATCGCGGAATGCGACCGTCACCTGTTGGAATGAAGGCCTTGGCTAAATTAGAACGGCGTGTGCAGACGCAACCCAATCCGATAACCACCGTCGCCCGACGGCGAGCAGTGCCGGACCTCTCCTAGCTCCGTTGTGTTCTTGATTCGGATCTGCACAACTGTTCCTGGCAAAGATTGTTTTGGCGCCAAAATTCCCAAGCCGGTCTTCGAGATGTCCACGATTCTGACCTTGTGGCGCTCCAGAGACAGAGGATTGAGTTCCTGCACAATGGCTTCGTCGCCTGTGCTGAATCGTAACTCGGATCGTTCGTACTTCTCCTTATACGTCGCGATCCTGCTGGGCTGTAGCGGCAATTTCAGCCCTACGGTCTCGGAAAGGCGTTGCCGGCAGGTTTGGCACTCTCGAAGGTGGGATTCCAGCAAGGAAGTGTGCTGCGGCTCCAATCGGCCACGCACGTATAGTTCAAGGTCGTCTTCGTGGACGTGAGCAGTGTCACGAACGTCGAGCATGAGCATCCCCCCTGGCCCGATCGCTCCCCTGAAAGCAATCAGGACAGCGCAATAACTTACCACTTCTACCTTACGTCCAGCACGGAAACTGATGGACATAATTGTCCTATTTTTCTACATTCCGAACAAACACTACACATTATTAATGTTTTTATTACATTTAACACATCCTTTAAGGAACGAAAGCATACCGACTGTTCCGAAATCAGAACAGGTTTGGGCTTGGGCGGATCACTGGTCCTAGTGTAATCACCTTACTCCGAAATAGACCGAACCTGCCGATAGTCCGAGTGCACATGGGATTCTCGCATGAAGTGGTTCGCTAGAGATATCATGTTGGCCCTTCTAGGGCTAAGCGCCGCTGCCGGTGTGGCGATGGCGGGAGTGAGCCTGTATCAGGCCTTAGCGGCTGTGCGAGTGCTCGTCTCCGTTGGAACCGTGGGGACCAGCGCCGTGAGGGGCGTGCAGTACGATGCCCAGATGAGCCGGGTAGCTGTCCTCCAGGCGCTGGCCGCGGAGAGCTCCGGAGCACGGTTGCGGCATAGTATCGAGGCCCGGGGTACGGATGAGCCCATTCTCACGCACGCCGACGAACTCACGCGCCTGGACCCTTCGAGCGCGACTCGCACAAAGGTGGCTGCGCTACGGGACGACTGGCAATCCTACATGGCCTTACGGGAGCGCACAATGTCCCTGGCCCTGCAAGGCAAGCTTGCGGAAGCCCGTGATTTGGAAGCGGGGCCCGCGAGCGCGGCATTCGAACGCGCTACGGCCAGCCTGCAAGGCATTCAACAACGCCTGGCCGATTTTTCCGCTCAGCAGCAGGCAACCGTTTACGCAGGATTGAGGGAAGCGGTGGCCGTGCTGGCGGCGCTGGCGGCAACAACGATCCTGTTTGTAGCGACCCTGATCTGGAGCCGCCGCAAGCAGCGCAAGCTCCTCACCCTGCAAAGCAGAGCCGAGCAGCTAGAGCGCGAGCGGGGGCGTATTCTCGAAATGGCAGGAAGGAATGAGCCGCTTCTGACGATTTTGCAGGTTCTGGTCTCGGTTATTCAGGAGCAATTTCCCGGTTCCGTCGCTTGTGTTTCCGTGGTCCAAGAGGGCCGCCTTCGTGACGTGGTGGCGCCCGGATTGCCGAAGCAGTTCCTCGAATCCGCCTACGCACGGGGGTCGAGTGTTAGCCGCGTAGACGTCGCGTTGCGCCGCGATCAAGCCGCCGCTCACGGGCTGGCGGATTGCTGGTCGCAGGACGTCCTATCCAGCGCGGGAAATCAAATTGGCTGCGTGGATGTGTACCTGGCCAAACATGCGCCTTTGGGCGACGCGCAAACTACGTTACTGGAAGGGGTCACCAAGCTGGCCGGGATTGTTATCCAGCATCGTGAAATGTACGAGCAGCTCGCGTTTCAGGCGACGCGCGATCCCCTGACCGATCTTCCCAACCGGCGCTTGTTCCAGGACCGCCTGGAGCAGGCTATCCTCCGCGCTCAGAGGGAAGGCACGAAGGTGGCCGTCCTGCTGATCGATCTGGACCGCTTTAAGCAGATAAACGATTTGCTGGGCCATCGTGTCGGCGACGCATTACTGCGGGAAGTAGCGCAGCGGGCCGAGGCGTGCCTGCGAAAGAGCGATACGCTCTCGCGCATGGGTGGCGACGAATTTACAGTCCTTCTGAACCCGGTGGAGAGCTTGGCCGGCGCGGAACAGGCGCTGCGCCGGATCGCAGAGGCCCTGCAGGCGCCGCTTACCATCCTGGACCACAAGATCACTGTTTCAGCCAGCATCGGGCTGAGCGTCTATCCCGATCATGGCGAGGATCCCGCCACGCTTATCCGCAACGCCGATCTTGCTATGTATCACGCCAAAGGGCGCGGAAAGAACGGCTGGCAAACCTATATGCCGGAGCTAGGCGCCGTTCTGCTGCAGCGGATGTCCATCGAAAAAGCCCTGGAAAGCGCCGTCGAGAACGGCGAGCTTGCCCTGTACTATCAAGCGCAGACCAACCTAGACCGGAGCCTGACCGGCGCCGAGGCGCTGCTGCGCTGGCACAACCCCCACTTGGGCCAAGTGTTTCCGGCGACGTTCATTCCCGTCGCCGAAGAGAGCGGGCTGATCATTCCTATCGGCGATTGGGTTCTGGAACAAGCTTCCCGGCAAGCCGCTTCCTGGCTCAAGGCGGGATTTCCCATCGGCCGCATTGCTGTCAACATTTCCGCACGCCAGCTTGGACAAGCGGACTTTGTCGAACGCGTCCGCGCGGTCCTTGAGCGCAGCGGGCTGAGCCCGAACTGCCTCGAGCTGGAGCTGACTGAAACCGCGCTCATGTATGATCTGGAAAATTGCATGCACCGGTTGCAGGGCCTGCGTGAGTTAGGCGTTTCGGTAGCAATTGACGACTTCGGCACTGGCTACTCTTCGCTTTTCTACTTGCAAAAGCTGCCGGTGAGCCGCGTGAAGATCGATCAGTCCTTCGTTCGCGGGATCACGGCCCGCTCCAAGGGGACCTTGCCGCTCATTCGCGCGATTGTCGATTTGGCCCATGGACTCGGATTGACAGTGATTGCTGAAGGCGTGGAAAACGAAAGCCAGCTTGAGGCCCTGACCAAGGCCGGATGCGATCTGGTTCAGGGTTACCTGATCCACCGGCCGCAGCCAGCTACCCACGCGGAAGCAGCGTTCCGCCAACTCGCAACGGGACTTTCACGGCTAGGCGCCGCCGTCAATGTAGATGCCGCCAGTCGCTCCCCCGTAAGTCTCTAGCCCTGCGCTAACCTTGATAGTCATGATGAAGAATTTCGCTGCGTTCTTCTGCCTCATGATTTTGTTTTCGCCCGCCGGCATCGCGCAACGCGGCGGCCAAGAACCGCCGACGCCGACCGATGTGAAGCCCGGCAGCATCACCTGCGAGGAATGTCCTTACCCCTATCCGAGTTCTTACCTGCCCCTAACGCTCTACGGGCAGGACGTCCGCATGGCGTACATGGACGTGGCTCCGCAGGGCCAGGCCAACGGCCATACGGTCATTCTGCTCCACGGCAACAACTTCGCCGGTTTCTATTTCGGCGTCGTCATCGACGCCCTGCGCAAGGAAGGTTTCCGGGTCATCGTCCCCGACCAGATCGGGTACGGACGCTCCTCCAAACCGATCATTCCCTATTCCCTTGCCGATATGGCGCGGAACACGCGGGCAATTCTGCAAAGCCTGAACGTCAATAGCGCGATGATTGTAGGCCACTCGATGGGCGGGATGCTCGCGGCGCGATTCGCTACACAGTATCCGGCCGTCACGGAACGGCTGGTCCTGTTCAATCCCATTGGGCTCTCGGACACGCGTTTCAACAACCCGGTTGGCGACCCCGAGGAAGCATACAAGCGTACGCTCGCCAGCACATACCAGACGATCCGTGCCAGCCTGATGCGCTACGTCGCGCACAAACCCTCGGCGTGGAACTCGCAATTTGAATCCTACGTCCGCGTTCGCTATGCGTGGACGCTCAGCGCCGACTGGCCTCGCCTGGCACGCGTACAGACACTCATCAACAGCGTGATCTATCTTGACCCTGTAGTCTACGACTGGGCTCACATCCAGTCACCGACCTTAGTCTATGGTGGCGCTGAAGACATGCTGGCTGGCACGCCCGCCGATTTTCAGGAAGGAATGAAGCGCATCGCCGCCACCATTCCAAAGGGCAAGGCTC
>CAZDGT010000274.1:0-16680 GCA_964504905.1 uncultured Bordetella sp.
ATGCGGCCTCCTGTGGCGGAAAACCGGAGGGATGGGAAGCGGACGCGGCTCACCTCTGGCAGCGCGTCGCAACGGCGATTTGCCGGATTCGCTTGGGGAGTCCTGACCTATAACGTTGCTGTGATCCTTTGGGGCGCTCTGGTGCGCGCAACGGGCTCCGGAGCGGGCTGTGGTGGCCATTGGCCCCTGTGCAACGGCGATGTTCTGCCCAACGTCTCGCAACTCGGCACAGTGATCGAGTTTACTCACCGCATCATGAGCGGGCTAGCTCTGACGTTGGTTGTTCTGTTGTTTGTGTGGGCCCGAAAGGCCTTCACGCCGCACCACGAGGCGCGACATTGGGCGATGTGGTCTCTGGTTTTCATCCTTACCGAAGCTTTGCTTGGAGCCTCGCTGGTTCTGCTGGGACATGTCGCCAGGGACGAATCGGTTGGCCGGGTATATTCGCTGGCGACTCACCTGGTCAACACCTTCCTATTGCTCGCGTCGATTGCGCTGACCGCGTGGTTTGCCGCTCGGCCTGCGGGAGCTGGCAAGGTCCGGATGCTGTCGCTGCCGGCAGCGGGTCCGCTGGCTGCTCTGGTCTTGGTTGCTGTCGCCGGAGCGATTACTGCGCTAGGCGATACGCTGTTCCCAGCCCACAGTCTTGCCGAAGGGATGCGCGACGATTTCACGTCCACGGCCAGCTTCCTGATTCGCTTGCGGATCATCCACCCGTTCCTGGCAGTCGCAGCAGGACTCGCGATCGCGCTGGTTGCGTTTCCCGAATATCGCGCGTGTCACAACGCTACTCTTCGCACCTTGTCCGGCTGGCTTTTGAGCTTGTTCGTGGCCCAGATCGTTCTTGGCGGCGCGAGTATACTGCTGCAGGCTCCGCTTGGGCTGCAACTCTTGCATCTGCTGGTGGCCGACGCTATCTGGATAACTCTGGTCCTGTTCACCGCCGAGCGCGCGACGCACTAAATAGAAAAAGGGCGGCATCCCGAAAGATGCCACCCTCATTCTGAACCGAAATTCGATTTTAGTTAGTAGCGATTATTCCGGCGCTGACCGCCAAATCCACCGCCGCCCTTGCCACGTCCGCCACCACCGCCGCCAAATCCGCGATCCTCTTTCGGACGCGCTTCGTTAACGTTCAACGCGCGGCCATCGAGCTCCCTGCCGTTTAACTCGGCAATGGCCCGGTCGCCTTCCGCGTTGTTGCTCATCTCGACGAACCCGAAGCCGCGGGCCTGACCCGTGTCGCGGTCGGTAACCACACTGACACGATCAACGGTGCCATAGGCTTCAAACATGGATCGAATCGCATCTTCGGTTGCGCCGAAGCTGAGATTTCCTACAAAAATATTTTTCATTTAGTTTCCTTCTGCAGTTGCAGAACAGCGAATCATGGGCAGGATCGGACAAAGGCGGCGGACCGGACAATGTTAAAGATGCCTAAATCAGCGAACTGACAAACTACGCCTTACTGTAGCACGTCCTCAAATTTCACATCCGGACGCAGGCGCGACGCCAGCATCGCACCGACCAAAAGCAACACGATGGAGCCGATAAAGGGCACCACCCAGCTTCCCGTGCGGTCCACCAAGTACCCGAAACTCGAGGGCGAGACGAGGCCCGCGACGCCGAAGCCGAAGTTCATCATGCCGCTGGCCGAGCCGGCAAAAGCCGGTGCGATGTCCATGGGGACGGACCAAATCGGCGCGACGATCAGTTCGGCAAAGAAGAACGCCAGCGAGAGGCAAATCGCCGCCACCGTCAGATCGTGAATCAACACTACGGGGATCAGGAACACGAATGCTCCCAGGAACCCAACAACAATCACTCGCCGTCGCGCGACGATCAAACTTCCGGTCCGTCGCAAGAGACGGTCGCTTACGATGCCGCCTACGGTATCGCCCACAACTCCTGCGAACAACACCCCGGCGGAAAACATCGCGGACGACTGCAAATTCAGATGGTAATTCTCAAAAAAGAACGCCGGGATCCAGCTCAAGAACAGCCACAGCGTCCAGCCGTAACAGAAATCGACCACCGTCACTGGCAGAATGCGCCGCGCGAGCTTTAGCCACGGAATCGCCCTGCGCGTCTTGGCAGGGGGAGGCAGCGCGGCTAGATCGGCTTCCGTGATCGAGGGATGGTCTCGCGGATCATTGCGAAAATACCAGGCCCATACCAGCAGCCACCCTAAACTCGCTACACCGAGTACCACAAAGGAGCCGCGCCAACTCACCACCAGCAACAATGCCGCCACCAGCGGAGGCGTCACCGCATTCCCGATGCGTGCAAAGGAGTGCGTGATGCCTTGCGCGAATCCCCAGCTCTCTACCGGCGTCCAACTGGCCATTGCGCGAGTGGCGGTCGGTAGCGCCGCGCCCTCGCCGAATCCAAGCGCCAAACGTGCCGCGAACAGCGACGCAAACCCGCCCACGGTTCCCGTCAGAATCGTGGATACGCCCACAATCGCGCAACCCATCGACAACGTCAGCCGCGGTCCGAACTTATCGCCGATCCAGCCGCCGATCAGTTGGAAGATGGCATACGGAATCGCAAAGGCGGAGAATGCCAGCCCCAGTTGCGTGTTGCTCAGATGCAGGTCCGCCTTCATCAGCGGCGCTGCAGTCGACATGTTCACGCGATCGACAAAGAGAATCAGGTACAACCCGCACAATAACGCGAGTACCACTCGGGGAGCGCCCAGCTTACTCAGAGTCATGCGGGGCGCGTTTCGCCCTTGATCTGCGTGCGGTGCAAAATGCGGCGAGACTGCGGGTCGAACGGATCGCGCCGGTGCATCGTACAGCGGTTGTCCCAAAGAACCACGTCTCCGACGTGCCATTGGTTGTGCCAGGTCACGTCATCACGGGAGGTGAAGGACCATAGTTCGTCCAGCAGCGCCTCGGATTCCGCTAACGGAAGGCCGCCGATGTACGCGTTGCGGCGGCGACCCAGGTACAAGGCGCGCCGCTGGGTTTCGGGATGCGTGTACACCAGGGGATGGTAAATGCCCGGGGACGTCACCGGGTCGTCGACGGCAGTGACACCCTGCCGAAGGTAGCCGCCGCTGTTATAGGTTCCGTCGTGCTTCAGCGTGAGACCAACGATGCGCTTCCGCAGCGCCTCCGGCAGCAATTCGTAGATCCGGTACATGCTGCAGAAATACGTGTTTCCGCCTTCCGAGGGCACCTCCAGCGCGTACAACATGCTGGCCTTGGGCGGAGCCTCCAGGTACGACATGTCGGTGTGCCAGGTGGCCTCGCCTGCGCCCAGGCTGCCGATGGGCTCGCCCTTTTCGATCACATTCGATACTACGTAGATTTCCGGATGGCCTTCGACGAAGCGCCGTCCGGTTTCTTGCACGGGCGCCCAGTCGAGCTCTCCGAAGCGGCGGCTGAATCCAATCAGATCCTCGTCACTTAGGTTCTGTCCCCGGAATAGCAGCACCTGGTGATCCAGCCATGCGCCGTGAATCGCGGCGAACGCGCGGTCATCGATGAGGCGCAGGTCGAGACCCGCAATTTCGGCGCCCAGCGCCCGATTGCTCGGAATGACTTCCACGCGACCCACTCTAACAAATGCGCGGAGGCCTGGTCCTGCTAGTCCGTCATCAGCGCCACTCTTTCCAGCCCGGCGCCCTTTGCGATGTCGATCACTTCAGCAATCTGCTGAAAATCGAGATCCTTCCCGCCGCGCACGAAGATGACGTGATGCACCGCATTCTTAAATAGGCCGTGCAAGCGGCCTTCGAGATCGCCCAGCGCTACAAGTTCCTGATTGAGCCGCACTGTGTGATCCCGCAAGACGGTTATGACGATGTCGTCCCTGGGCGCGGCAGGAGCCTTCTGATCCCCAGGCTGCGGCACCACTGCCTTCAGCCCGTTGGAGAGCTGCGGCATGATCACCATGAAAATGATCAGCAACACCAGCAGAACATCGATCAACGGAGTAACATTCATTTCCACCTTGCCGTGAGTCATTGCCATAGCCATTCTCCTGGCTGCTTTGACACTCTTGCTGTGGTGAAAGTTCCCGGGCTAACGCTGCCAGCCCAGGGCGTTCAGTTGTTGTTCCAGGAAGGCCAGACCGTCACCGAGAGTTTTCCGATAGCGCTCCTCAGTGCATTTTTGGAGGTCGGACAGGACTCGCGTGCGATGCAGCAACAAGCTGTCGCGCTTGCGTTGCAGGTCCACCTGCTCTGGAGTGAGACTGGGTTTGGCCTCGCCACTACGCGAGTTTGCGGATTCGATCTGCGCTTCGACCGATTTACTTTCCCAACCGCGTGCCACGTCTCATTCTACCGCGCAGTCCCCGCCTTATCCCCAAAACGCGAGTTGGGCGCACCGCGGGCATTCGTCGCCCTCGAGACTGGTGATCCGTTTCCAGCTCTGCGGCCGCGTGACCACACATCCGCACAAGGTGGTGGATTCATCCCCAGACTGATCCGCAGGCGATAAGTGGTGTTTCACACCTTCGGTGATCAGCTTCATGTAGGCCATCCCAACCCAATGGAATCATTCTCATAGGGAATCGTCAATGTTCCGTAGGTACTAAGGTGAAGGGGCTATTTAATAAGTAACTAAGTATTTAGCTGCTGCATCTGGGATAGCATGGCTACTGCAACGCCGTTCAAGACGGCGCCACGCTCGCACACCAGTTTCCTTGCGGCGGCGGAGAAGCGCACGCTGATCTGGATCGCCTCCCGCCTGCCGGCTTACATCAACTCGGACCACCTCACCGCGTTAGGGTTCGTTTCGCTGGTGGGGGCCGGCGGCGCCTATTGGTACTCCAAGAATCACCCTTTGGCGCTGCTCGCGGTGATCGTCCTCTTGGCCCTCAACTGGTTTGGAGATTCCCTGGATGGCACGGTAGCTCGCGTCCGCAACCGGCAACGCCCCCGTTACGGCTTCTATGTCGATCACATCCTCGACGCGATCGGGACGTTCTTCCTCATGAGCGGGCTGGCGTTCTCCGGCCTGATGACGCCCATGGTGGCCTACGCCTTTTTGATTGCCTACCTGCTTCTGTCGATCGAAATCTATTTGGCCACTTATACCGTTGGAACCTTCCATCTTTCTTACTGGAACTTCGGCCCAACGGAGCTGCGCATTCTGCTGGTGATCGGGAACCTGTACGCCTTGTACCGCCCCGATGCGCAACTAGGTGAATTTAGATTTCTGATATTCGACGCCGGCTTTGTGATTGGCGCCGCCGCACTAGCGATCATTCTGGTCCAGGCTACCGCCCGGCACACCATCGATCTATATCGAGAAGAAACCAAGTGACTCGCCGCTGGGCAAAGTTCAGCGCGGTTGGTCTGATCGGTCTCGGTGTCCAACTCGCGGTGCTGGCAGTGCTGACCAACCTGGGAGTGCATTACCTTCTGGCGACGGCCATCGCAGTAGAAGTTGCCCTGCTGCATAACTACGCCTGGCACCGCCGCTGGACCTGGGCGGAGCGGCCCCCCGCATCCAACCGCCTGTTGCGATTTCACATCGCCAACGGATTGATCTCCCTGGCGTCGAATCTGGTTTGGATGCGGGTTCTCACTGGCGCATGGGGCATTCCCGCGATCCCAGCAAATTTAGTTGCAATCGCGGCAACTTCGCTGCTGAACTTCGCGCTCGGCGACCGCTGGGTGTTTGCCGCCGTGCCTAACGGCGGAGCGCACGAACAGTCGCCTGAAGTGTCTCCTCCAGTGACTGACGCGGCACTGTTGTGATCATGGGCTTGATCGCCCACGCCAAACCTGGCGGAACGTCCCGCGATAGTGAAATTGCGCGCGCTTCGATATAGACGCCGCCGGGGCGCGGCTCCAGCAGCCAATACACGTTCACTCTCCATAAGAACCCGTAGCCGGTGCCCACCGGCAACTCCTGACCGTTCTCTAGTTCAGCGATCCTTGTGGAACGCGATGCCACGGCCCAGCGGCCCGCATCGAGCGCTTTGTAGTCTACCGCGTACTCGCTGTTCAGCAGAACGGTAAGAATTTTCCTCTTGCGGAGTTGCAGGAAGGCGCGCCAGCGGTTGCCTTCGCGCCCTAACACCTTGGACTCAGTCACGTCCGGTTTGTAGATTGCCTTGTAATTCCCATAGTCCTGCAGCACGGCCAGGGTTCGTACTACTGTGCCGCCCGGGACTACGGCCGCCGCTATCCAGTCGTGGACAAATCCGTCCTTAACTTCCACGAGAGCGTTTGCACTCCCGGCGTTGACGGAAATTGAGCCCGCCTCGGGCTGAATGCGTGCCTTCCAGTTCATTTTGGATTCCTCTGCCTTCACGTACGCGTCAAAGGCTCGATCGGTCTCCGGGGAGAGGCGTGTTACGAACTGCGCGGCCAGATGAGGCTGCGCCGCTATTGCGATTAGGCTGGTTGCCAGGGAACGGAAGATCGCCGCGGCAAGGGTCACTGCCGCTATTGTACTTACTTGCTCAATTCGCGGCGCATGTTCTCGAGAGATTCTTGCATGGAGGCATCCACGGGCCACGCCGCCGAGCCGGTTTGGCCCGCGTTTTTCTCCATCTCGGCGAACAATGGGATCAGCTCCGGATCGCGCCACCCGCGCTGCGATTCTTCGAGCATGATTTCGAGCGCGTAATCGTGCGAAAACGCGGGCTTATAGGAGCGAGCAGTCGTAAGCGCGTCGTAAATGTCGGCCACTTGGAGTACGCGCGCCAGCAAAGGAATGTCTTCGCCGCTCAACCCGTCGGGATAGCCCGAGCCGTCCCACCTCTCGTGATGACTGCGGATAATGGGCAGCACCGGAGCAAGGGTCTTCATCGGCCGGCAAACTTCTTCGCCGCGAATGGTGTGCAAGCGCATCACCTGCCATTCTTCGGGACTGAGTAAGCCGTTCTTGAACAGAATGGAATCCGGGATTCCCACTTTACCGATGTCATGCAAATAACCGCCACGGTATAGAGCCAGTTGATCCGCTCGGGGAAGACCCAGGGCCTGTCCCAGGCGAACGCTATATGCCGCCAGCCTTTCACAATGGAGTCCGGTGTAGTTATCACGCGCTTCCACCGATTTTGCCAGTGCGAAGAGAATGGTTTCCGCTTCATCCAGCGAATCGATGAGCGCCTTGCTGCGCAACATTCCTCGGACGCGCGTGCGAACTACTGCAGGCTGCAGCGGCTTCACAAGAAATTCATCGGCGCCGGATTCGATGCCTGCGATCTCGTTTTCCGTCCCCTGAACGCCGGTGATTACCAGAAGAGGGATGAGCTGTGTTGTGCGGTCCGCCTTGAGCGCACGGCAAAAATCCGGCCCACTCATGCCAGGCATCACCATGTCCATCACGATCAGGTCGACCTTCTCGTGCTCCAACACCTTGAGTGCCACCGCAGGCCTCTTGGCCTCCAGAACCCGATAGGACTCGGTTTTCAGAATGGCCTTCAACAAGTGGCGGTTTAGATCGAGGTCGTCGACGATCAGGATCGTCGGCACCTGCGCGGCATCCTCGAGTGCATTGCCCCAGCGGGGAAGACGAGTCTCCGGGAGTGTCGAAACGACGTCCTTGGTCGCGCGCCTTGCGACTCCCATGTCCAGAGTTAGCCTCATAAGGTGTATCGGTAACACCCTAGAAAATCATTAGGCCCTTAAAGATCCGGTACTAGGAAGAATGTGGTGTAGGCCTTCTCAATTCTTGGGTCTCCCAAAGCGGCCAAGAATCGCCTATCATAGGACGACCTTCATGAGCTTCGCCTATGCGCTGCTAGCTCTCAATTTACTCGCAACCAGGCAGGTACAGCCTGGCATTCAACTTCACATTCGCCTCACCACTCCTGTCGGATCCTACGCCAGCCACGCGGGAGATGCTGTCCATGCGGTTCTCATCGCCCCGGTCGTTGCCGGGGGAGAGACGATCTTGCCTGCAGGCAGCCTGGTATTGGGGAAACTAAAGTCGGCGCAGCGAGTCGGCCTCGGATTGATTCACGAACTAGCCACGCTCAATCTGGAGTTTACAAGTATCGCCCCGCCGGGCGGAGAAAGCATTCCTCTCTCGGCGCGTGTGCAAGGGCTCGATAATGCCCGCGAAACATTGACCCGGGACGGCCGCATTCGCGGAACCCGGCCCACCAGCAGCTTGGCATATCGAACGGGCGGCTACATTAGAACTGCGCTCCTATGGGAAGTGCATGCGGATGTCGCGGTGTGGGCCATCAAGATGCTCCTGCTGCAAGTGCCTGAGCCTGAACTCTACTATCCTGCGGGCGTCGAGATGACATTGGAGCTGACCGCACCGCTGGCGGCGCGTGCTCCGGTGCTCGCGCAAAGCGCGCCAAGGCTGACCAGTGAGGAACGCGCAAGAATTTCCGGGCTGGTGGCGGAAATGCCGGCGCGAACACACTCTCCTTATTCAAACCGGCCTTCGGATCTCATTAACGTAATGTTTATAGGCTCACGCGACAATGTGGCTACCGCGTTTGAGGCCGCGGGATGGATAGAACCAAAACAAGTAAGCATACGAACCAATATCAGCAGAATCCGTGCCGTCGCTGACGGCCGGGGCGATAGCACCGCGCCTATGTCGGATCTGCTGGTCATGGACGCAAAGGCGGACATGTCCTGGCAAAAGGGATTCAACGATGTTGCGAAACGGCATCACATCCGGATATGGAGGCAGCCTGCAACCTGGAACGGACATGAGGTGTGGATTGGCGCAGCCACCCATGACGTCGATTTCGCCTATTGGCGGCCCGGGACGCCCATGACCCATAAGATCGCGGAGAACGTGGACCTGGAGCGCAACAAGGTAGTGAACGATCTGGTCTTCACCTCCTGCGCCGTACTGCTGGACGAAGCGGACCGGCCCGATGTGCCTACCGCCACCAGCAACGCCACCGGCGATCCCATGAGAACGGATGGCCGTATCGCCATCGTGCAAGTGAGTGCGTGTTCGGCTCCGCCCAGTTCCCTGCAATTCGCTAGTACGGCCCTTCCGCGCCACGGCAGCAAAATGCACCGGTTCGCGCGGCGCGAGATTCTCAGTTTGCGGAGCGATATTCTGCGCGAGAATATCTATTGGCGCAGTTATGAAGGCATCCGCTGGATGATCTCCGCGTATCGCCAGCGGGGCGGGCGTTCCACTGACAACACCGCGCGCCGGTCGGCTGACGAGGAGCAGAAACAGAACGGCAACCGCTCGGCCTTCGTCACAGACATCTTCCGCTAGAGCGGAACCGCTACACTAAAAAGTTCATGAACGAAATCGTTTCGCCCGCCAAATCCATTGACGGCGTCATCACACTTCCCGGCGACAAGTCCATCTCCCACCGCTATGGAATGTTGGGAGGCATCGCCGAAGGCATCACCACCGTCCACAACTACTCCACTGGCGCGGATTGCCAGTCCACGCTGGCGTGCATGGCTGCGTTAGGGGCGCGCGTGGAGCGCGTCGACGGCAAAGTCCTCATCCATGGGGGCGCGTTGCGCGAGCCTGCGGAGCAGTTAGACGCCGGAAACTCCGGTTCCACCATCCGCATGCTATCCGGGATTCTGGCGGCGCAGCCCTTCGTCAGCCGCATCGGTGGCGATGAATCGCTGTCGCGGCGGCCAATGGACCGTATCATTCGGCCGCTCTCCGAAATGGGCGCGCATATCGAAGGCAGCCAGCTTTCCGGGCGCACCGGCAGCTTTCCGCCGCTGACCATCCACGGAAGCCTTTTGCACGGGATTGACTACACGCTGCCCATGGCCAGCGCCCAAGTGAAAAGCTGCGTCCTGTTGGCGGGGCTTTTCGCTAAGGGAGATACGATTGTCCGCGAACCCATTCGCACGCGTGACCATACGGAAATCGCGCTGCGGGAATTCGGAGCCGACGTCGAAGTTCACCAGCGCGTGATCAAGCTGGCTGAAGGCGCGCGGCTAACGGGGCGCGAAGTGGTTGTGCCCGGGGATCTGTCTTCCGCCACCTTCTTTCTGGTAGCTGCCCTGCTGATGCCGGATGCGAACCTTGTAATTCACAATGTGGGACTGAATCCCACGCGTTCTTCGTTGCTCGACTTTCTGACGGGTGTAGGCGCTTCCATCAAGATCATCGACGTCAAGCAGAGTGGCGGCGAATTGATTGGCAGCCTACGGGTACGGGCTTCAAAGATCAAGGGTGGAGTAATCGAGGGGGCGCTCACGGCCGCGCTCATTGACGAAATTCCAGCGTTGTCCATATTGGGCGCCGCGAGTGAAGGCGGGCTGGCGGTCCGTGATGCTTCAGAGTTGCGCGTCAAAGAGACGGACCGCATTGCCGCCATCGAATCCAACCTGCAGCGCATGGGAGTGAATATCGAGACCACCCCCGATGGTTTCCACATAAACGGGGGCCAAGCTTTTCACGCGGCTGAGATCGATTCAGCAGGCGATCATCGCATCGCAATGGCTTTCGCCGTGGCCGCGCTAGCCGCCGACGGACCGTGCACGATTCACGGCGCGGAATCCGCCGGCGTATCCTTCCCCGAGTTTTTTAGTACACTGCGGGAAATCGCACACTAGTCCATGGAGCCTCTTCTCGATCTCGCATTACCAGGTTTGATCCACGATCTGAACAATGTATTCCAGACCTTAATGGACGCGGCAGACACTCTCTCCCGCGATCCGCGCTGGACATCGTTATCCGCCGCCATCTTCCGCAGTGTCGAGCGCGGCAAAGAGATCGCGCAAAGTATGCAAACCATCGACCAACCGTCGGCGCCGTTTGAAACGGTGCTGCATAACGCACGGTCTTTGGTCGAAGATTCGATGATGTCGCGCCCCGGCCCCAAGATCCAATTCGATTGCCGGATCGAGCCCGCGCTGGTATTGCCCCATGCCTGGGCGTGGGAACGAGTTCTCATCAATCTGTTTTGTAATGCGGTGCATGCGATGCCGCAAGGCGGCACCATCTCAGTGGACGCTTCGCGCGCGAATGGCTACATCCAGATCGTGGTTGCCGATGAAGGCTCCGGGATCGCGCCGGAGCTCCTGGCCGTAATCTTCGATCCGCATGTTTCCACCAAGGCGCTGGGCGGCTTGGGACTGCACATTGTCCACAGCATCGTGAAGCAGGAAGCGGGTGAAGTTCGGGCCGCCAATCGAGAGGGCCGGGGGGCGGAATTTACGATTACCCTGCCCGCCGAACCCGTTCTGACGCGCAGTATCAGTGCGTAGCGTCATTGGCGGCGCATTACTGGGCGCGCTCATTGCCGCGGCGCAGGAGCATGCTCCCGATCCGCTCGAAATCGTGCGGCGTTCGGTCGAACGCGACTGGACCGATTATGAAAGCCGCAAGAACTACACCTACCAGGAACGCACGGAGTTTCGAGAGTATTCGCGCAACGGTTCGCTCGCGGGCAGCCGCAGTGAAACCCGCGAGGTAATGATCGTGGGCGGCCGTCCATATGAACGAGTCACCGCCCGCAATGATCGGGCCTTGCCGGCGCGTGACGCTCGCAAGGAGCAGGAAAAGTTGGATCGGGAACTTGCCAAGCGGCAGCACGAATCTCTCGCCGCTCGCGCGCGCTATCAAAAGGAACGGGCCCAAGATCGCGCGTTTATCAGGGAAATCCCCGATGCTTTTACCTTCCGGCTGGTGGAGAACGCCACCGTCAGCAACCAGCCCACGTGGGCGATCCAGGCTGAGCCTAAGTCCGGCTATCGTCCCGCGCATTCGCGGGCTAAGAGTTTCACCAAGCTGCGCGCGAAGATCTGGATCGAACAGGCCACATATCACTGGGTCAAAGTGGATGCCGAGGCGTTAGACACTATCTCCGCCGGCTTCGGGATGCTTCGCGTCGCCCCTGGTGGTACCCTCCACTTCGAGCAAACGCACGTGAATGACGAAATCTGGTTGCCCTCCGCCATATTGGTGCGCTTCGACGCCCGCCTGGCGCTGATCAAGAAACTTCGCGGCGAGATCGACATACGCTATAGCGATTACCGCAAATTTCAGAGCGATTCTAGAATTGTGGAAGAACCATGATCAGATAGGAGAGATGGCGCCTTTGCGTATCTTGGTAACGAATGACGATGGCTGGGATGCGCCTGGCCTTGCGGTCCTCAAGTCGGTTGCCGCGGAGCTGGGCGAGGTGTATGTGCTCGCGCCGCTCGACCCTCACTCCTATACCGGCCATCGTGTCACGGAAGATTCTTCGCTGCTGCTTGCCGAGAGGGCTCCCCGCGAGTTTACGCTTGCCGGCACTCCCGCCGATTGCGTTCGCGTCGCACTAACGGCGGTCTTTGAAAACATCGACTGGGTCATCGCGGGGATCAATCGCGGTGGGAATCTAGGTTCGGATCTCTATAGTTCCGGTACAGTCGCCGCGGCCCGGGAAGCGGCGTTTCTGGGTAAACCCGCCATCGCAATTTCGCAGTACATTCGCAAGGGTTCTCCCCTCGAATGGGAGCGTTCGCGCGAACTCGCCAAACCCGTACTCAAGCAGCTGCTGGCGCAAGACTGCCCACCCAAAGTCTACTGGAACGTCAACCTGCCTCATACCCAAAATGGCGACCAAGCCACTACTGTAGTGTGCGACCCCGATAACCAGCCGCTGGACGTTCGTTTCCACCGCGAAGGCGACGCCCTGCGCTTTGCAGGCTCCTATCAGGCTCGCCCGCGCACGCCGGGCCGTGATATCGACCTGTGCTTTCAAGGCGCCATCACTGTGAGCCGTTTGCAGCTGTGACGGCATCCAATGGCCGTGGCTTTTCGCCTAAGCGTTCTCGATCAATCGCCTATCCCCAAAGGTTCCACTGCGGGCGACGCTCTGCGCAATACGCTTGAACTCGCACGCCTGGCGGACCGTCTCGGCTACCACCGTTATTGGCTCGCCGAGCATCACGGCACTCCGGGCCTGGCCTGCAATAGTCCGGAGGTGATGATCGGCCCGGTTGCCGCCAGCACATCACGCATACGCGTGGGTAGTGGCGGCATCATGCTGCCGCATTACAGCCCCCTCAAGGTATTCGAGTCCTTTGCGATGCTGAGCGGCCTTTTTCCCGGCCGCATTGATTTAGGGCTGGGCCGCGCGCCCGGCACTAGCTCCCGCGTTGCCCACGCGCTGCAACGCGACCGCCGCCATCCGCCCCCTGATGATTTCCGCGAGCAGCTCGATGAGCTTCTGGGATACATCAAAAATGGCGATCCTGCAGTGTCTTTGCTGGGGTCGTCGCCGCAAAGCGGCGTGTGGGCTGCGGAACTGGGTCTGCCCTACGTCTTCGCCGACTTCATCAACCCCGCGGGCGAGCCGTTCGCGGCCTTCTATCGCGAGCACTTTGTTCCTGCGACGCGGCAAAACGCGCCACCTGCACCGCATGTATCAGTTTGCGCCTGGGCGGTCTGCGCCGAGACAACGGAAGAAGCCGTGCGCCTCTCGGCCAGCGCTCGCATGATGATGCTGCTGCTATTCCGCGGGCGATTGATTGCCGTGCCGCCCGTTGAGGAAGCTCTGGATTTCTTGGCGCATGAAGGCGCTCCCATGGAGACGCTCCCGGCGCACCGCCGCGTGATCGCGGGCGACCCCGCCACCGTGCGTGCCGCTCTGGAAACCTTGGCACAGGACTACGGCGCGGATGAGGTTTTCGTCGTCAATATTCTCTTTGACCACGCCGCGCGGTTACGGTCCTATGAACTCCTGGCGCAGGCGTCTGCTTTGGTTGCATAATTTCCTTGCGTGCCCGCGCAACCATCCGTCATAGTAGTGGTGTGGAACCCGGCAGTACAAAATCAGGTAGTAAATGGCGGATCAATTCCTTTTCCTCACCGAGCTGTTCGGCCTCAGGGTCTATGACCTTAAGGGGCGCAGCCTCGGCCGCGTCAAGG
Organism: uncultured Bordetella sp.; assembly: GCA_964504905.1. GTDB lineage: Bacteria > Acidobacteriota > Terriglobia > Bryobacterales > Bryobacteraceae > Palsa-187. The sequence continues at coordinate 13,794 of CAZDGT010000274.1, forward strand.
ATGCAGCCATCGTTCCATTGGTCGATCCGGTCCGCGTCGATCGCTTCCTGATTGGCGGCGACGGGACGCTGCTGACGGTCCGTTACGACCAGGTCAAAACCATTTCGCTCGACGGCATCCACCTGCGCGACGAAAATCTGACCCCTTACCACTCCGACGAGTACATGCTGCGCCTTACGCGCGATCTTATGGACCAGCAGATTGTCGACGCCCAAGGCCGCAAGGTCGTCCGGGTCAACGACGTCACTTTCGAACTGCGCGAGGAGAATCTTTCGCAGATTTTGTGGGTACTTGAGGTTGACATCGGCATTCGCAGCATTTTCCGCAGGCTGTTGCGGGGGATCGTTCCCTCGCGCTGGATCCGCCGTCTGCAAGGTGGCATTCCGCCACACTCCATCCGCTGGGAGTTCTGCAACATTCTGGAGCCCGATCCGCAGCGCCGCCTGCGCCTGAATATTTCCAACCGGTTGCTCGAAAACATGCACCCGGCGGACTTGGCGGATATTGTCGAGGCTCTTGGTCCAGAAGACCGCGAAGCTATCTTTGAAAACATCGATAGCGAAGTGGCGGCTGACGCTCTATCCGAAGTCGATCCGGATATCCAAGTCAGCATTCTGGAATCGCTTGAAACGGAGAAAGCCGCGGAGATCGTCGAGGAAATGGCGCCGGATGAAGCTGCCGACGTGCTGGCGGAACTCCAGGAGAAAACCAGCGACGAGATCCTCGAGGAAATGGAGCACGACCCTAAGCAGGACGTGGAAGAGCTGCTCGAATTCGACGAGGATACAGCCGGCGGCCTGATGAATACAGAGTACGTAGCGCTGGCGCAGAACGCTACGGTTGCCGATGCACTAAAAGCTTTGAAGGAAAATGAGGATCTGCTGGAAACCTTGAATACGTTGTTCCTGGTGGACGATCGGGAACGCCTGGTGGGCGTGGTGCCGCTGGCTCGATTGTTCCTGCATCAAGGCGATCAGTTGCTTTCGACATTGTCCGCGGAAACGCTGATCCAAGTGCCGGTCAGCGAACGCCAGGATCGCGTCACTGAACTCTTCGACAAGTACAACCTATTGGCCCTGCCGGTGGTGGACCGCGACCAGAAGCTTACTGGTGTCATCACGGCGGACGACATTATCTCGGTGCTCCGCCAAAAGTAGGGGCGGAGCGCTATTCTGCGTCACAATAGAAGTTCATGGTGGAAACAATAGAGTGGACCGCCGACGGCGTGGTCATGATCGATCAGCGACTGTTGCCGCGCCAGCAGATGTTTGTGACCTGCCGTACCTACCAGGAGGTCGCCGAAGCGATCAAGACCATGGTGATTCGGGGAGCCCCGGCCATCGGCGTCGCGGCGGCCATGGGCGTTGCGCTTGGCGTCCAGCAGGATGCGGATTTCGAAACGGTTTGCGCCACCCTCGCTGCCACCCGCCCGACCGCGGTGAATCTCTTCTGGGCGATCGACCGGATGCGGCGTGTAAGAGCGAGCCTGCCCGGATCGCGTGCGGAAATCGTCGCTCGCATGATCGAAGAAGCGCAGCAAGTCCGTCAGGAAGATATTGCCCTTTGTATGGCGATCGGGCGGCACGGCGCGGCGCTGGTGCCAGATGGAAAAACCGTACTCACTCATTGCAATGCCGGAGCGCTAGCTACCGCCGGATACGGCACCGCGCTGGGCGTGATCCGTGCGGCAGTTGAGGCCGGCAAGAAGATCGACGTCTTTGCCGACGAAACCCGGCCGTTCCTGCAGGGCGCGCGTCTGACCGCTTGGGAGCTCCAGCAGGATAGTATCCCCACGACCATCATTACGGACAACATGGCGGGCCACTTTCTGCGCTCCGGCCGCATCGGCTGCGTCGTGGTGGGCGCTGACCGCATTGCTTCCAACGGCGACGTAGCCAACAAGATCGGAACGTATTCGGTGGCAGTGCTGGCGAAAGAGAACGGCGTGCCTTTTTACGTGGCGGCACCGGTATCAACCTTCGACCTGACGCTTGCATCCGGCGACCAGATCCCGATTGAACAGCGCCCTGCCAGCGAGGTCACGCATGTGTTCGGAGTGCCGGTGGCACCCGACAATATCGCTGTCGAGAATCCCGCCTTCGACGTCACACCGGCGCGTTATGTTACCGCCATCATTTGCGAGCATGGTATCGCACGGGCTCCCTACAAGGAATCTTTGGCCGCGCTGGCGGGGAAAATGTCTCAGGCAGCCGTATAGAATCGTGAATATGAAAAAGCAACTTCTCGCTATCCTTGCGCTGGCCACGGCTTCGCTCGCTTTGGGCCAGGGGTTGTCCGGCCGGCGCGCGCCGAGCTTCGCGCTCCCGGATTCTAGTCTGAAGGCTTACGACATATTGGACTACCGTGGCCGTTGGTTGCTGCTCAACTACATGAAAACGGACATGCCCGCAACCAAGCCTTTGAACAAGCTGTTGGATCAACTGAAGGCACGTTTGGGGGCAAAGGTGGCGATCCTCTCCATTGTTTTGCCCCCGGACAACACCGCAACTGTTGCGAAATACCTTACTGAAACTAGGACGACAATCCCCATCCTTTTCGACTCCGGTCAGACCGGGATGTGGTACTTCAAGGCGACCCCGCAGCGTCCTTCGTTCGATTCGCCCCATCTCTTTGCCATCAATCCGCAGGGCATGATCGTCCGCGACTGGCCGCAGGCGGAAATCGAAAAAGGCGGCTATATGCCACAAGTGGAAGCACTTCTTGGCGGCTCGGCCAGCAGCAAGAAATAGATCCTGGTCACCAAGTACTAAAGGGGAGGCCTTAGGGTGCCGATGCCTCATTAAGAGTGCAAAACGCACAACTCTCCCCTGAACTCGCCGACGCCGCCGATGTCCTCAGCGATCAGCTACGGGTCCACCTTCACCGG
>CAZDGT010000275.1:0-1707 GCA_964504905.1 uncultured Bordetella sp.
GGGTCGTTGAACACCGTCCACCACCGCGCCAGCACGTTCGTGTCCGCTGCCGCCTTCGACAGGCCCCTGCTCATCGCGCTGGTCCAATTCGCCGGCCCCGCCGTCTGCGGTGCCTTGTAGTTCGGCCCCACCTTGCATCCCGTCAGCCCAAATAGGGCGGCGCCCAGCAAAAGACCAACCCAAAGCCCAACTCCAGCGCTTCGTTTCATAGGCTCACACCTTCGGTAGTTGCGCGCGGAACACCGCTGCCGCAAAAGCCACAAACCGTCGCAAATAACTCTCCGGGTCCAGCCGCAGCGGCGGCAGGCCCACCGGCGGCTTCCGATCCAGCATCAATAGTGATTGGTGCAGTCCCCCGACCAGCAAGTGCATCCTCCAGAACACGTCCTCCGGCGTGAGCTCTGGCATCGCCCGCATCAACGCCGCATCAAACCGCCGGATCACCGGCTCAATGTGCCCGTGGAGGTATTTCTCAAGGGAGGGATTGGGATCCATCATGGTCCGGGCCATCAGCTTCCCGAACACACTCCCGGCCCGATCCCCGGTCATCGCCTCCATCACCACCGGGCGGAACATCGCCTCCATCACCTCTTCCAGCGGCAATGGTCCATTCCCAGCCGCCTTCTCGACCGCGTCCAGCGCTTCCAGCCGCTGCCGCGTGAGCGGTACCATCCGCCGCTCGAACACCTTCACGATCAGCTTCCGCATCGTGCCGAAGTGATACGTAATTGCCCCCAGGCTTGCCCCAGCCGCATGCGTGATGTCGCGCACCGAAACCGCATCCAGCCCGCGTCGCGCAAAGAGCTGCTCCGCCACATCCAGCAACCGCTCTCGTGTCGCGCTCAACCGCTCAGCCTGCCCGTTGCCTGCTTTGGTCTTTCGTGTCATAAATGTAATACGACTGTATTAATAATACAGTCGTATTAAAAGATGTCAATTCTATCTCCGGAATTCTTTTTCTTGGTGCTCAATGCCGTCTGCGCTGCCGCAAGACAACATCGTTACTTTAACGGCAACGGCTGGACGGAAGGTAAGCACCAAGCAGCTCGGGGCTGGCGCGAGTGGCGGCGAAATCGAATCAGGGAGTGAGCTTTCGCGCTAACCCCTGTAGAGGCGACCGTATCGGGGCATTCTTCATTTATCTGCCGGGTTCGCCTGGCATTTTGAATTTTTACCAAGGCCGTGTGCAATGGTTGCCTGCCGTTGTCGAACCATCCCGAGAACGGACGGAGTCGCATCTTCTGCGATTCGGTCCATTGTCTGATGGTCCACCTCGCCGCCATCGGTTGGCATGACGCCGTATGACAAACCGGCTTCGCAAAAACATGATATCACTTCGTGCTGATTGAAACGCAAACCGCGTGTTATCTGTTGATGCATGCGAAATCATGCCAATTTCTGCAAAAATTGGCTGGTGGTTTCCGATGGATTCGAATCCCTTCGCTCGCTCCATTTTTTCCCAGCTGTTTCTTCTAACTTAACTTGAGTTTCAATGCCCTTGGCGCTGCTGCCACGTCGTGCACGAAACCTCCGTGTCCCTCAAACTGGCCTTCGCATGACTGGCCACCACTTCGATGCCCAGCAGCCGGGCGACCGCCGCATCGCTCTGCAACCGTGCTATCCGCGAGTTTGTAGCACCCTCCGGAATGCCTCTCAGGAAACCCAAGCCGATGTCCGTCGGAACAAAGACATTCGGGCTGGAAGGGT
>CAZDGT010000276.1:0-6735 GCA_964504905.1 uncultured Bordetella sp.
GGCGAGTTCCGCTTCCACGACTTCCAACTCGACAAAGGTGGGCAACTGCAAGCCAATGGGATTGCCGTTGTATTTGTGTGCATGAATCAGCGTGCCTTCCACCAGAAGGTCCAACGCATTCCCAATCACTTCCGCGGGAAGGGTCAGAGTCTCGAAGCTTTCCTGATCCAGAAAGTAAGAATCGTCGCCATCGCTATACAAATAGCTGACCGGAACCAACTGCAGATCGGGTTCCTTGAACTTTTCACCCGCTTTGAAAGTTTTGTCCAACACAGCGCTGGTAAGAAGGTTGCGAACCTTCAGGCGTACCAATGTCTGTCCGCCGCGGGCGGTAGGCGTGCTTATTTCGGCGTCCAGGCAATAGAACGGCGTGTTTTCAAGCTCAAAGACGGTTCTGCGCTTTATGTTAATCGCGTCAATAAGTGCGGCCAATGGAATCTGGGGTCCTTCAACTTCCAAGTATAAAGGGCCAAAGACCGCAAGCTAGGAGCCCGGTTATCCGCTGCTTCCCTGAGTAGAGGCGATTGTCATGACCGAGCCGACCTTCGACAAGATGGTGCTGATGCTGTCGGCCACGCCCGGCATAACGGCGCCAGCGGCCACGGCCACAAAGCCCGCCATGAGCGCATATTCAATGAGGTCCTGACCTCGTGTGTTGCGGAAGGCTCGTATCTTCAGAATCGCGAGAATCGCGTTCTTCATTGTTCTCATTGTCGTCCTCATTTCCTGATGTGACTGGGACCCACCAAATACATCGTTAGTCACCATCCCCCACTTCAGGGGTATTCCTCAAATTGAAACCTATGCTGATCCGGTTCTAATACCTTGTGCTTATGTAGGTTCCGCGTGGTGGTAAAGCCCAAGAACGATCTAGCCCGCGGAAAGCTTCCGCAAGGACTGAAAAATGGATAGTGGCGAAATCTGCTGCAACACCTCGCGGGTATCGCGATTCACAACCTGAATAACCAGCCGCCGAGCGTTGATCGTCACCACAATCTCGTTTTCAGAACCAACCGCGTTCGCCTCATTAAGTTTGGCAACCGCTTCCACCACAGCCTTGGCATCGACCTGAGCAGTGGCGGTATTATTTTCAAGCACGGGGTCAAATGCTGAAAGGGGTCCCATAGGCGCTCTTTCGCAAATCGCCGTTGCCGCTAGATCCGGTAAAACACCTAAGAACAGTTCCCCAATACCCTATTGGCTTCTAAGGTTTGTTGGGTCGCATCCCTCGCAAGCTACTGTTAGTACTTTTCCGGTACTTCCAGCGATCTCAATCGGTACCAATTGTGGGTTCCGATCCAAATGTGGCAAATGAGATAAGAGAGTAGTCAAGCGAATGGCAGTCACAAGTAAAACACAACGCAGGAGAGCGAGCAGGAAACCAGTTGGCTCGTCTGTGGTTCGCGTTGAAATGAAGGACAAGTTGGGCAGCCCGAACTGGGTCACCGCCGACGTCGTCGATATCATCGACAACGGGTTCGGTGTGAACTTGATGGCACCGCTCAAGTCTGGCTCCACCATGGTTGTGCGCGGCAAGTCGGCCGAACACGGCACAGCTGAGCAGCTTAGGGCCGGTGTGAGGTGGTGCGTCCGGACGGCTGACGGCACGTTCCGAGCAGGGTTGGAATTTCTAGGCAGCCATTCGACTTTTGCACTGGATTGTTATGAAGTGATGCAACTGAGCCCTAATGCGGACTCAGAGACAATTTCTCGTGTCTATAGAATGCTCGCCGCGAGATACCATCCCGACAACACCGAAACCGGGGATAGCGAAAAGTTCATCCGCCTTTCTGAGGCGTATCATATCTTGAGCGATCCAGAAAAGCGCGCCCGCTACGATGTGGTCCATCGCGATGCCCTGCGGCTTCGTTGGAAGATTTTCGATCCAGCCTCGGCGTCCAGAGGAGAAGGAAAGACCCAAAAACGCCTTGATGACGTCAGGGATGGACGGAATCAGCGTCATCGAGACAGAATGCAAGGGGCCAATTTCCCCCCGTCCGTGGGGCGGCTCCACGGCTGGAGCGCGGCGTTGCGACCGCCAAGCTCATGATGCCGTAGCGCCTGCCGGGCGGCATTCCAACGGCTTAGATTGACAGCACCACCCGCATTCTGCAAGAATGATCGCCGCGTCTACAGCGCCACAATGGAGGCAGCAATGCGTAAGGTGTTCACGGGTCTTTGCGTCCTGGCGGTAACTTCGATTTCGTTTGGCCAAACGCCCCGCGCGAAAGTCTGGAAGTTCGAGCGTCTGGATAAAGTCGGAGGCCTTCCGGTCACCGTTGTCGGCCACCCGAAAGTCATCAAGACGCCGCTGGGGAAAGCAATCCAGTTCAATGGCGTCGATGACGCGCTGTTTATCCCGGAGCACCCGCTTGCCGGTATGGGCATCTTCACGTTCGAGGCGATTTTTCGCCCGGAGAGCGGCGGCGCGCCCGAGCAGCGCTGGTTCCATTTGGCCGAGCAGGACCCCAAGACCGGCAAGGACACCGACACTCGCGTGCTGTTCGAGATCCGCGTCATTGGCAACCAGTGGTGCCTCGACGCGTTTCTGCACACGCCGACCGTGGATAAAGCCCTGCTGTTTCGCGATAAGCTACACTCGCTGGATGTCTGGCACCGCGTAGCGATGGTCTACGATGGCCAGGAATTCAGGAGTTATGTCGACGGCGAAGTGCAGGGCAGAGCTATGATCCACTTTGAAGCGGAGGGGCCGGGCCATTCATCGGTGGGCGTGCGCATCAACAAAGTGAATTACTTTAAGGGATCCGTGCGGGAAGCGCGCTTTACGCCGCGAGCCCTGATGCCAGAGGAATTCCTGAAGCTGCCCGCCGACAAGGCCGCGGCTCATTGACATGATGCGGCGCGCGGGCGCGTTCTTATTCCTTTCTGCTTTTTTAAGCGCGGCCGAACTGACGGTGGACCACGTAACCGTGGCCGGGAAAGACCTGAAACAAATGCAGGCGCGGCTGGCGGAGCTGGGTATTCCGAGCGAGTTTGGCGGTCCGCATAGCAATCACGCGACGCAGATGGCGCTCACCAGTTTTCCGGACGGATCGTATCTGGAGCTGATCGCGCTGCAGGATAAACCCGACGCAAAGGCCGTCGCAAGGCACTACTGGTCGAAGCAGATTCAGGAAGACGCGGGACCCTCGGCGTGGGCGGTTCGCGCGAAGGATTTCGCGGCCGAAGTCAGTCGATTGCGAACGGCGGGAATCGCGGTCACTCCGCAGCGAAGCGGTCGCGAGCGGCCGGATGGCACGCGGCTCGAGTGGGAAGCGTCACCGGTAGGCGAGGGGCCCAATGGCGTCTTCTTCCCGTTTCTGATTCGCGATTCTACGCCGCGCGAGGCGCGGGCGTTCCCAAAGGGCCAGCCGGCGACGCGGGATTTCGGCGGCATAAAGCACGTGGTAATCGCAGTACGGGATTTGAAGGCATCAATCGCGCGTTACCGGCAAGCTTATGCGCTGGCTGCGCCTCTCGAGCAAGAAGACGCGAGTTTCGGCGCGCACTTGGCACAATTTGCGGGAACGCCGGTGGTGATGGCGGCTCCCTTAAACGCGACTTCGTGGGTCGCGCAGCGCATCGAGCATTTCGGCGAAGGTCCTTGTGCGTTTGTGCTGGGTAGAGCCCAAGGCAGCGTGAAAAAGAGCCGAGCGTATCAAACCGTTGCGAAGTCGCGCTGGTTCGGCGCCGGCATATCTTGGTTTGACACCGCAAAGCTTGGCTGGCATCTCGGTTTTGAAGAGTGACCTCTTAGGGCACGGGCTATACTCGACAAAAGGCCCATGCAACCGGTGAAAAGCGAACTGACGCGCAGTCTCGGTCTGTTTGATTCCACCATGCTGGTAGCCGGGTCGATGATCGGGTCCGGCATCTTCATCGTGTCCGCTGAGATGTCCCGCAATGTTGGGAGCCCCGGCTGGCTACTTGCCTCCTGGATCATCACCGGCATCCTCACGCTGACGGCCGCGCTCTCCTACGGCGAACTAGCGGCGATGATGCCGCGTGCGGGCGGCCAATACGTGTATCTGCGCGAGGCGTTTTCGCCCATGTGGGGATTCCTTTATGGCTGGACCCTATTCGGCGTAATCCAGACCGGCACGATAGCGGCGGTGGCCGTGGCGTTCGCGCGTTATTTGGGAGTGCTGTGGCCCGCGATTTCGGAAAGCAATTATCTGGTCGCGCCGATTCACGTTTCTACCGGCTACGCCGTGTCGCTGTCGACGGCGCAATTGGTGGGAATTCTGGTGATCCTGTTCCTCACCTATACGAATACGCTGGGGATTAAATACGGAAAGCGCGTGCAGAATGTTTTTACCGTGGCGAAGATCGGATCGTTGCTGGGCTTGATAGGATTTGGCATCTTCATCGGATGGAATCGCGAAGCGGTGGCCGGGAACTTCGGAAATTTGTGGATGGCGCGTGGTTTTACTGCCATCGCGCCTGGCTTGACTCCGGAGACGGCATTCGGACTTTTAGTAGCTTTGTGCGTTGCACAAACCGGGTCGCTTTTTTCCGCGGATGCCTGGAACAACATCACTTTCACTGCTGGCGAAGTGCGCACGCCGCGCCGCAATGTGCCGCTTTCGCTAGCGTTTGGGACGGCGATCGTGATTGGGCTGTACTTGCTGGCAAACGTCGCCTATTTGGTCGTCCTGCCCTTCGATAAAGTGCAGACGGCTCCCCTGGATCGTGTGGCCAGCGCCATGGTGGGCACCGTATTCCCCACCGCCGGCGCGGAGATCATGGCTTTCGGCATCATGATCTCGACTTTTGGATGCATCAACGGCATGGTGCTGGCGGGGGCGCGCGCCTGCTTCGCGATGGCTCAGGACAACCTGTTTTTTCGCGGCGCCAAGAAACTCAACAAGGCCAGCGTCCCAGGAGTCGCGCTGGTTCTGCAAGCGGTGTGGACCACGGTGCTGGTGCTGCCGCGTACCTACGATCCGGCCACCGGTAACTTTGGCAATTTATACGGCAACCTGTTGGATTATGTGATCTCCGCGGCGCTGATCTTTTATATTCTGACCATCGCCGCCGTATTCGTGCTGCGCAAGCGACGGCCCGACGCCGAGCGGCCCTACCGCGCCTTCGGCTATCCGTTTGTACCCGCGCTCTATATCGCCGGCGCGTCGGTCATTCTGATTCTGCTGCTCCTGTACCGCACCTCCACAACTGCTCCGGGGCTGGTAATTGTGATGATCGGCGTGCCGGTTTACCTTTTCTTGCGCCGCCGTGTCGCGTAACCTGGAGGAATGAAAACTCTTTGGGGCGTCTGTGCAATTGTGCTGCTGACGGCAAGCGCGTTCGCCGATCAGATCACGATGAAAGACGGCGATCGCATCACCGGCGATATCGTCAAGAAGGACGGCGACACCGTTACCGTCAAGAGCAAGAACTTCGGCACCGTGACGCTGAAGTGGGAGGACGTCGCCGCCGTGAAGAGCGATCAGCCGCTCAATGTTGCACTGCCTGACGGTAAAACGGTGAAGGCCAATATTGAAACCCAGGGAAACGGCATCCGTGTGGAGACCCAGACGGTGGATCCCAAAGACATTGTCACTCTGCGCAATGATGCCGAGCAGAAGGCCTACGAACGATTTCTCCATCCGGGGCTGCTGGATCTCTGGACCATCACCGGCAGTCTCAACATCGCCGGCACTAAGGGCAATGCGCAGACATTTACTCTCACGACCCCCATTAACTTTGTGCGTGCTTCCAACACAACTCGCACCACGGCCTATTTCAATTCGATTCGCTCCTCAGCGACGGTCAACGGCGTGAATTCGCAAACGGCGCGGGCGGTGCGTGGTGGATGGGGTTACAACCGCAATATCACCAAGAAGATGTTCGGCAACGCCTTCAATGATTACGAATACGACAAGTTCCAATCGCTCGATCTGCGCGTGGTCATCGGCGGCGGCGTCGGTTACACGGTGTGGAACCGCGAGGCCAGCCGTCTCAGCGCGGTGGGCGGTATCGCTTGGAACCGTGAAGCATTTGGCGCCTCGGGCTCCAGCGCGGCGTTCACCCGGAGTTCGGCCGAAGCCTATTGGGGCGACGACTTCAGCTACAAGCTTGGCGCTCGAACCAGCCTGGTGCAGGGCTTCCGTATGTTCAACAATCTCTCGAACGGCGGACAGTATCGCATGAATTTCGATATAGGCGCGACGACGCAACTAACCAAATGGCTCACCTGGAATATTGCGCTGAGCGACCGCTACCTGAGCAATCCGTTCCCCGGGCGCAAGGCGAATGACTTCCTCTATAGCACCGGACTCGGCTTTACCTGGGCGAGATAACTAAGCGCTCCGGACTTCAAAGCCTGCAGCGGTCGCGGCCCCGAGAAGCTGGCGGTCGTTGCAGACAAACAAGCGTCCCCGCGGGCGCTCCCGGCACCACACCAGCGCGGCCGCGAGTTGCAGAGCGTCTGAAGCCTTCAGCGTAAATCGATCCAATTGTACAAACGCCAATGCCCTCACGTTATCGGTCGGCTGGATGATGATGCAGGCCGTCAGCAATCCAGAAACTCGTTCCCAAGAGGCGCGAAAAGCTGCGCTGGATATCGTGCCGTCGCGATGTACACGGCTCAGCACGCTGCGCACCTCTATAGGCGTAGCCCACCACGCGACTATGGGGACTGTGCGAACGAGATCTCTCGCCGCTTTAGTGATTTGACCGGGAACGCACACGTGTGCGAGTGCGCTTGCGTCCCAAAAAGCTGACATCCACTCC
>CAZDGT010000277.1:0-3039 GCA_964504905.1 uncultured Bordetella sp.
TTCCCTGCGCAGACGAGCGTGTGGAAGAGCCGCCACGCCGGCGGCTTGGGAACTCCAGGTAGCATGGATGCTATCATGGAAATCACCGTCTGGCACTGGGTTGGTTTCGTCATTTGTGTCTTAGTCTTCCTCGCCATCGACCTGGGCCTGTTCCATCGACACGCCCATGTCGTCAAATTCCGCGAGGCGGCGATTTGGACCTTCGTCTGGTTTTCGCTCGCGATGCTCTTTGCCTGGGCACTGGTCCCCTTGCGCGGGCAAAAGGAGGCGCTTGAATTCGTCACCGGCTATCTGATCGAGCTGTCGCTCTCGATGGACAACGTGTTCGTCATTGCGCTGCTTTTTGCCTACTTCCGCGTCCCATCCCGGTTTCAGCATCGCGTGCTCTACTGGGGCATTCTCGGCGCACTGGTCATGCGCGGCGCCATGATCGGCGTGGGGGTCGCGCTCATTTCCCTGGTGGATTGGGTCCTCTACGTGTTTGGCGCCTTCCTGCTCTTTAGCGGCGGCAAGATGCTTTTCATCGAGAGCAAGGTGGAACCGGAAAAGAACATCGTCGTCCGCCTGGCGCGAAAGTTCTATCCGGTGTCGCCCGAACTCGAGGGGCAGAAATTCATCACGATCTGGCAGGGCCGCAAGGCGCTCACGCCGCTGGCGCTCGTGCTGCTGCTGGTCGAAACCACGGACCTGCTCTTCGCCCTCGACTCGATTCCGGCCGTGTTTGCCGTGACGCGAAAACCGTTCATCGTATTTACCTCCAACGTTTTTGCGATTCTCGGCCTGCGTTCACTTTACTTTTTGCTGGCCGGAGCCATCGGCTATTTTCGTTATCTTAAGTACGGGTTGCCGGCCGTGCTGGTGTTCATGGGGATGGAGATGCTGCTGGATCCGCATGATCGCAAAGAGCCGCTGTGGTTTCAGATGGACATCCACATCGCCGTGTCGCTATCCGTGGTTGCCGGCATCCTGCTGCTATCCGTTTTGCTCTCGGTGATTGCAACGTGGCGGGAGAACCGGCGTGCCAAGGACAAACCGAAAAAGGATGACAGCCGGAATCCTCCTTCGGACGAATAGCCGGAGACCAGCATGACGCCACAAACTCCCGACGTTGTCGCATGAAATACCGCTGGTCACTGACGCCTGCCCAGCCCGCGCCCGCGAGTCAGCTCGCCGAGGCATTGAAAATCTCCCCGCTCCTGGCCCAGTGCCTTTTGAATCGGGGGCTTTGCGATCCCGCCATCGCCGCCGGCTTTCTTGAACCGCGACTGAAGCAACTCGCCGATCCGTTCCTCATCCCCAACATGGCGGCCGCCGTGGAGCGGCTGTTGAGAGCGCGCGAACGCAAGGAAAAGCTGGTCATCTTCGGCGATTACGATGTAGACGGCGTTACCTCGACCGCCCTGCTGCTCGAGGTGCTGCGTGGGCTCGGCTGGAGTGCGCAGTTCTATCTGCCCCACCGCATGGACGAAGGCTACGGCCTCAGCCAGGACGCGGTGGAAAATTGTCTGAAAAAGATTCCCGCCAGCCTGCTGCTGGCGGTGGATTGCGGATCAACCGCCGTGGGCTCGGTGAAATGGCTTCGTGAACAAGGCGTCGATGTGATCGTGCTGGACCATCACCAGGTTTCCACGCCCGCGCCGGAGGCTGCCGCATTGGTCAATCCCCAGCTCGGGGATCGGTTCGGCGAACTGTGTTCCGTCGGCCTCGCGTTCAAGCTGGCGCATGCGCTAGTCAAGCGCGCGCGTGAAACCGGCGTTCCAGGCTCCGAAGATTTCGATATCCGACCGCTGCTGGATTTGGTTGCGCTCGGCACCATTGCCGACGTCGTGCCTCTCACTGGAGAAAATCGCCTGTTGGTCTCCGCAGGCCTGGAACGGTTGAATGCCACCGAGCGGCCCGGTCTGCTCGCGTTGAAAAAAGTGGCTCAATGCCCTGCTCTCCTGACCACTCACGAAATTGGCTACCAACTCGCGCCGCGACTCAACGCTGCCGGCCGCCTTGAGACTGCCGAGGAATCTCTGCGCCTGCTTCTTTCCTCCGATCCCGCCGAGGCCGCGGCCATCGCACAAAATCTCGACACCCACAATCGCGAACGGCAGAACATCGAACGTGCGATCGCCGAGGAAGCCATTCGCGCCGTGCAGGCGCGGTTCGACCCACAGCGGGACTATGTCATCGTTGAAGGTCAGGCAAACTGGCACATCGGCGTGGTGGGGATCGTGGCCTCACGCGTCCTCCAGCAATTCTCTCGGCCCACGATTATTCTGGGCGGCAACGGCGGCGACTGGCGCGGCTCCGGGCGCAGCATCGCCGATTTCGACCTCGCCGCCGCGCTCCGCCAATGCACCGATCTGCTGGTTCGTCACGGCGGCCACGCAATGGCGGCGGGTCTGACGCTTATGCCCGCGAACGTCGACGCCTTTCGCGTGCGCCTGAATGATCTCGCCCGCCAGACGCTCCAGCCGGAACAGTTTCAACCGCTGCTCCGTCTCGATGCCGAAGTGCGCCTGGCCGATCTCTCCCTGGAGAGCCTTGCCGCGCTTGACCGGCTGCGCCCCACCGGCCAGGGAAATCCCACCATCCAATTCTGTGCACGGTCCGTTTCTTTGCAACGGCCTGCCCAGCGAATGGGCGCAGAAAAACAGCACGTCAAAATGTGGGTGACCGACGGCCGGGCCACCCACGAAGCGGTCTGGTGGAGCGCCAAGGATGCCGCCCTTCCGTCTGGTTCCTTCGATCTGGCCTTTGCGCCGCAAATCAACGCCTACAACGGACGCCGGATCGTGCAGTTGAAAATCCTCGACTGGCAGACAGCGCAGTAGCCAACGCGCCGTAAGCGGCCGGAAGGTGGAAATTGACACGGAGGACCTTTAATTGATTTGATACGTGTATGAAGAGAGCCAAAGAAATCCTCATGACAGCATCTGAAGACAGTTCCAAATCCGCAAGCGCCTCACCGATCACCCGTCGTCGTTTTCTGGCCGGAACCAGCGCTTCAGTCGTGGCGTTCACCCTGCTCAAGCCCAGTCTGGTCCGCGG
>CAZDGT010000278.1:0-11147 GCA_964504905.1 uncultured Bordetella sp.
TCTTCATAATCCGGCGCGCGAGCTCTCCGGGACCACGCGATTCAGCAGCAGATTCGTCAGCACTTCCTGCAGCGTGCCGCTCAGGTTCCGCATCAGGCGCCCACGCAGTTCAAGATAAGGCTGCGTTCCGGCAAACAGGTCCTGCATCAGGTCACGAAACAGAGGACTGCGTCGCATGAACTGAACCATCCGCGCTGGCACCGAGTTGAACAGGAACGTTCCCAAAAATAAACGGCGCGCCAGCGTGGATGCGTACTCCAGATCCGTTGCGAACTCGCGTGCCAGACAGGCGCGATAGGCGGCGGCTTTTTCCAGAATTCCATGGGCTTCATCGAGCACGGCCTGGCTGGCGAGGTCGCCGGAACGCATCGCGTAGTACAAACCTTCGCCGGTTATGGGATCCACCAAGCCCGCCGCGTCGCCCACAGCCATCCAGCCTTCGCCCGCTACACGGTTCTTCTTCCATCCGTGAGATTCGAGCGATGGCAGCATGTGGCTATAGAATTTTGCCCCGCGCCACGCCATGCCGCGCTCATCCATATAACGCTCCAGGCGCGCCCGCAGAGCGTGAGCAGGTTCGCCTTTACCGCAGATACCTACCGAAAGATGCCCGCACCGCGGAAACACCCAGATGTAGCCTTCGAGCTGCGGCAAGAATTGAATATCGATTTGATCGCGCGAGGCGGGCACATAATAACCGAGCGCGCTCATGGTGTCTTTCGCACTCCACTCGGTGCCGACTTCGCGTAGGGGATTGCGCGCACCAGTCGCGACGATGCAGAAATCCGCCTCTACCGCACCGCCCTGAGTCCGCAACAGCCAGCCGCGCTCGCGGCGCTCAATCCCTAGGACGCGCGTCTTTTCGATGGCGGCTCCGGCTTTTTCTGCGCGATCAAGCAGCATCCGGTTCAAATCCAGGCGTGAATAAATCACCAATGGACGGGACAGCGGCATCTTTACTTCGCCGGCATTGTGCGCCGCCAGGGTCGTGTCATGGATCAGCTTCTTCGGCGTGTCGTTGTTGATGAGGAAGGGATACTGCTGGTACGCCTTGTAGGTGAGTCCTCCGCCGCAGGGCTTTTCCCACGCCAGCTTCTCATCGAAAATGATAGTCTTCAGTCCGGCACTGGCCAGCCGCGCCGCAGCGAATGAGCCCGCGGGACCTCCGCCCAGTATCGCAACCGTCTTCATTGTTTACTGCCCGCGGGAGGATGACCGGGAGGCAATGCCCCCGGCGGGAGTGTCCCAGGCAAGGGCTGATCGCCGTGCGAACTGGTGGGGCTCACCTGGCGTCCCTTGACCGCCCACTTGTCTCCCTTGCGTTCCAGCACGTAATCCATCGACATTCCGCCGCCACCAGGCACTCCCTTGGGCACAAAAGAAACGCTGGCTCGCGCGATATCTTTCTCAAAGGAAACCGACCCCACGTTCACGTCCATGGCGCTCATATCCAGTCCCATGGTGGGCGCGCGCTCTTTCAGGTAGTCGACCACGCCCTGCTTCACTGCTTCCGGATTCTGGATGTTCTTGGAGCAGCCCACAAGCATCAGGGCGGCCGCTGCCAGCACGCGCGTTTTCACAAGTCGATTATAGCGAGCCTACTGCAATAGCGCCGCGATGCGGTCTGGGTCGTTGGGGACCACGATCGATTGATTGCCGAAAGTGGAGCGAATCTTCACCCCGCTGTAGGTCTCCAATTTTCCCGTGTGGTACTTGTAAATGTAATCCGGGTCTTTAAGGACGTTGCCCGTAAGCACCGCCACCACGTCGGCATTCTTGGCGATTACACCCACTGCGGTCAGTTTGCGAATCCCAGCAAGTGTGGCAGCGGAGGCCGGCTCACAACCAACGCCCGCGCGGCCGATCATCGCCTTGGCGTCCGCAATTTCCTGCTCCGTTACCTTCTCGACGGTCCCCTGTGACGAACGAACTTCGTGCAGCGCTTTGGGCCACGAAACCGGATCGCCAATTCGAATCGCCGTCGCCAGCGTCTCCGGATTGCTGACCGAGTGCAACTCGCCGCCCTCGTGAAACAGCTCATAGAAGGGCGCCGCGCCTTCAGCCTGGATCACCGCCAGCCGCGGCATTTTTGCGATCAGTCCCAACTCGTACGCCTCTCTCATGCCTTTTCCAAACGCCGAAGTGTTGCCGAGATTGCCGCCGGGGAGCACGATCCAATCCGGAGCATTCCAATCGCGCTGGTCCATCATTTCGAAGATGATGCTCTTTTGACCTTCGACGCGGAAAGGATTCATCGAGTTCAGCAGGTAAATCCCCAGCCGCTCCGCCAGCACGCGCACCAGGGCCAGAATCTGGTCGAAGTTCGCTTCCACTTCGAGCGTGCGTGCTCCGTATTCCAGCGCTTGCGCCAGCTTGCCGAAAGAAATGTTGCCGTGAGGCAGGAAGATCAGCGCTTCGAGTCCCGCCGCCGCCGCGTAAGCGGCCATCGAAGCAGAAGTGTTCCCGGTGGAAACGCATGCAACGCGCTTCATCCCTAGGCGCCGCGCTTGCGACGCACCGCACGTCATACCGTTGTCTTTGAACGATCCGGTGGGATTGAATCCTTGATGTTTGAAGGTGATCCGGTCGAGTCCGCCGTATTGCGCCGCAATCGGAGCGTCCAGCAATGGCGTGTTCCCCTCGCGCAGCGTCACCACATGCGCGTTGTCATTGAGAAACGGAAACAGCTCACGATAGCGCCAGACACCGCTGGTATCCAGAGGAGTGTTGCACAGGCGGCGCTGCCGAAACAGATCGCGTAACTCGGTAGCACTGGGCCGAGGTCCGCTGTAACTGGCTTCCAGCAAGCCGCCACATTTCGGACAGTTATAGAGCACGTCGGTGATGGCGAACCGCTCCCGGCAGGACGCCTCGAAGCAGACCAGTTCGGCCTGCACATGGGAAGACATATTCTTTAAGTGTAGACCAGCATGCTTTCCGTTCATCTTGAGTCCGGCCGCGTCGAAGTACGCCGCCGGCCGCTGCCCCGCATCCCTCACGGTTTCGCGCGCATCCGCCTTTTGGCTGCGGGTCTCTGCTCCACGGATCTCGAATTGCAGCGTGGATACTACGGCTTCTCAGGCACACCTGGGCATGAGTTCGTTGGTGAAGTGGTCGCCACCAGCCCGGAAGGATCGGCCTGGGTAGGGCGGCGTGTTGCGGGAGAAATCAACCTGGCCTGCGGGCATTGCGAATGGTGCACGCGCGGACTCGGCCGTCATTGCCCCAGCCGCACCGTCCTGGGAATAGTGAAACATCCGGGAGCGTTCCGCGAATTCCTGACGCTTCCCCTCCACAATCTGCATCGTGTGCCGGATTCCATTTCCGACGATCAAGCAGTCTTTATCGAACCCGTCGCCGCAGCGTGCGAAATCTTGGACCAGGTCAAGATCGCGAAGGGCGAGCGCGTGGCTCTGTTGGGCGACGGGAAGTTGGGCTTGTTGATCGCGCAGGTTCTACAGGCACACGGCGCGCGCGTTCACATGTTCGGTCGCCACCCCGACAAAATGCGAATCGTCGAGAAGTCCGGTGTTGTCACGGAGTTAGTCCCGAAGAAACTGCCCGAGCGCGCTTACCGCTGGGTGGTGGATGCCACGGGTTCCTCCGAAGGTCTTCGTGCCGCGGTGGCCATGTGCGAACCGCGCGGGACGATCATTCTGAAATCGACGGTGCACGGGCTAGTGACGATCGACACCGCGCCGGTGATCGTCAACGAGGTCACGCTGGTCGGTTCGCGCTGCGGACGCTTCGAGCCAGCGATCCGCCTGCTTGCGTCGGGCAAGGTAAACGTCGTGGACCTTATCTCGGCCGAGTTTCCACTGAACCGCGCGCCGGAAGCCTTCAAGCGCGCCGCGACTAAAGGCGTTCTAAAGGTGCTCTTGCAGCCGCCCAAATAATTACTTTGTAGTGAAAAGTACTTGACATTAAGAACTACCCTGCGGCACAATCAATCCATGATTAAACGCTTGCTGGCTGTCGCCTTCATTTTTGTCTGCACTTCAATTGCTTGGGGAGTTCTGGGCGGCACTATCATAAGGCGCACAAACTCGTCGGATGACCGGCTGCGGAATCGGGTTCAATCCGTCTGGGGCACGGCCCAAACGCAGCGTGCTCCGTTCGGGGAATACTTCGTGGCAATTCCAAGCCGGTCGGTAGTCTATGACAAGAACGGCGACAAGAAAGAAACTGTGGAAACCTCCAAGCAAGAGAGCCACATCATCTCGCCGGTGTCCAGCAGTGCTGACGTCAATGTCAACCTGGAATACCGGCAGAAAGGACTGCTGTGGTATTCCACATACAAAGTCGCGTTCCAGGGAGATTACGGTTTCAAAAACAACGATGCCATCATGCGCACGGTTTACCTCACCCTAAGGCTCCCAGCGGCGCAGGCCATTTACGACGATCTGCAATTTACCATCGACGGACGCGCGGCCCAACCGGTCATCCAGGGTGACAAGGCGTACGTCCTAGCGGCTCTGACGCCGCAGCAGACCGTGAAGCTCCACGTCGGTTACCATTCCCAGGGCCTGGACTCCTGGAGCTATAGCTTCGGTGAGACCGTGAATCCCGTGCAGGACTTCCACCTTCGCATGATCACCGACTTTAAAGACATTGACTTCCCCGACAACACTCTCGCTCCTACTGAAAAGCGTGCGGCCGGGAACGGATGGCAGCTCGACTGGACTTACAAGAGTCTGTTGTCCGGCTACCAGATCGCAATGGCGATGCCGGCCAAACTGCAGCCGGGCCCGCTGGCGAGCGAGATCAGTTTTTTCGCACCAGTGTCCTTGTTCTTCTTCTTTTTTGTGATTTTTATCTTGACCACTACAAGAGAAATCGAATTGCACCCCATGAATTACTTTTTCCTCGCGGCGGCGTTCTTCGCATTTCACCTGTTGCTGGCGTATCTCGTCGATCACCTGGATCTCTACTTGTCCTTCGCCATCGCATCCCTGGTTTCGATTCTGCTTGTCATTACCTACCTGCGGATTGTCGTGGGAAGCCAGTTCGCCCTCCGGGAAGCGGCGTCGGCGCAACTCACTTACTTGGTGTTGTTTTCCTTTGCGTTTTTCTTCCGCGGCTATACCGGGCTGTCGATCACCATCGGCGCGATTCTCACGCTGTTCCTGGCGATGCAGTTGACAGGCAGAATCCGTTGGGCGGAAAAGTTTCGGTCCACGCCCCCTCCGTTACCAGTCGCCGGCCGGTAGGGTTATTTGATCCACACCGAGATCACGTTGGTCCACAGCGCTAGCACCAGCGCCGTTGCGCCCAGAAAGCTGCCGAAGGGCAACTCGTACGTCGCGGCGTCTTTGTGCGTGAGCTTGATATAAGCGAGGCCCACCACGGAGCCCGCCACCGACGCCAGAATCAACGTCATCAGCGAGAGGCCGAGCCCAACAAAGGCGCCGATCATCGCGATCATCTTCACATCGCCGAGTCCCAGGCCCTCGCGATGGCGCAGCTTCTCATACAAAAACCCGACGAGCCAGATGGACCCACTGCCGACCGCCGCCGCAAACACGGATTCGCCCACTGACTGCCATCGTTCGCCCCACGCATACGGGATGAACATAGACACGAAATAGCGTTCGAGCGGGACAAAAGCCGCGAAAACGACTCCCACCACCGTACCGCCCAAAGTGAATTCATCGGGCAAGATGCGCTCCTCGAAATCAGAGGCGATGAGCGCAATCATGATCGCCGAGTAAATGGAGTATTTGAGTGCCGGCACCGACAACCCCAGCGCCGCGACACACACGGCGAACGCCACCCCGGTGGCAAGTTCCACCAATGGGTAGCGCACAGGGATTTGCCATTTGCAATGGCGGCACTGCCTGCCCAGCAGAAAATAGCTGAACAGCGGAATGTTGTCGTACCAGGCGATCGTCGTCTCGCATTCGGGGCAAAACGAACGCGCCGGCGTGACCACCGAGAGATCTCGCGGCAGGCGGTAAATGCAGACGTTTAAAAAGCTGCCGATTAGCAGGCCCCCCAGGAAAGCCAGCAGGACGAAGATCATCCTAAAACCTCACGGTAAGCACTCACGGTTTTCTCCACCATTCTTTCCACCGAAAACTGTTCTTGGATGCGTTCCCGCCCCGCACGCCCCATCCGCTCGGCTAGTTTCGAGTCGTCGAGCAGCCGCCGGACCGGCGTAGCGAAATCGCCGTCGGTCACCAGGAAGCCGGTCCGGCCCGATTCCACAACTTCTGTGAGCCCGCCCACGCTGCTCGCGACAACCGGCACTCCGGCGGCCATGGCAGCCAGCGCTCCTGACCCCAACCCCTCTATCTCGCTCTTATAGATGAATACGTTAGCGGTAGACAAGTCTTTCCACAAGTCAGTCGTCAGATCGACAGAAACACCGGGAATCTGCACAGGTTTGGAGGCAAGTGCCACCACCCGGCCGGCAATCGGACGGACCGGTTCGGCGGGGATGGGAACACCATCGTAAACCACCTGGATCTGGGCGTCCGGGATTCCCGCGTCCATCAGCCTCGCCGCCACGTATTTGGATACCGCCAGATAGAGCCCAGCCCGTCCGTACTTCCACGACGAAACGAACCCACGGTTCACCGGAAACGCCACCCGCCGCGAGACAACTAACGGTGCCACTCCCGCGACCGCCGCCAACGTATGCGACCGCGCATCATGGACATGCACTAAATCGGCCTGCTTCGCCGCCGCGGCCAGCGCGCGAAAGGAGAGCCCGCGGACATCCAGCTTGCGCCGGGCGGCTTCCGCGAACAGCGGCGAGCCATCGCGTGCCAGCAGCACCGCCTCCGTCAACCGCTCGATCAGATACAGAACCTGCCACTGCCCTCCCCGCATCTCGCGCCCGCTATCGACGTGCAGTGTGCGCACGCTATCTCCCGGGACTCATGAAACGTACTTTGGCGTACTTGAGAAAGTTATACAGCGCGGCTAGGTTAGCGATAGCCAGACCCTCCACTCCGTCCAGGAATCCCAGCTTGACGAAATAGGTGCGGAAGAAGGTCCACGGCGGCTCGAAAATCAGGCGCCCCCAGGTCACCTTCACCCCGGCGTCGATCAACTGCGCGGCCGCAAGCGTCGTGTAGCGGTCCATCGTCTTCAGATGTTCGGACAAAGAATCGCACGTGAAGTGAAGAAGGTTGGAATCCAGATGCCCGAGGCTGCCTTTAACGTTGACCGACTCGTGCACATAGTCGCCCACCCACTGAGCCTTGCTGCGGTGATAGAGACGAACTTTACGATCCGGGTACCAGCCCGAATGACGGATCCAGCGGCCCAAATAGCGGGCCTGGCGCGGCATGGTGTAGGCGTCGTATTGCGGCCCATGCTTCTTCAAGCGCCAGATCTCGGCCTCCAAGGCTTCACTGAGAGATTCATCAGCGTCGAGGGAAAGAATCCAATCGTGGGTGGCCTGTTCCGCGGCGAAGTTCTTCTGCTTCGCGTAGCCCAGCCAGGCGGCTTCCACGACGCGAGCGCCCAAGTTTTTCGCGAGTTCCACGGTGCGATCCGTCGAGCCGCTGTCGATCACCACGATCTCATCCGCACAGCGCAGGCTCTCGATGGCGCGCGGGATGTTCCGCTCTTCGTTGTAAGTGATTATGGTGGCCGAGATCTTCACAAACCGTTTGCTCGGACGGGAGAAAGAGTAAATGACAGAATCAGGATCAGCAGCGCTACAAGACCCAGCCATGTTCGCGCGCGTCCGATCGGATACGGATCATAGATCACCGGATGGCGCATCCCAAAGAAAAACAGCAGCACGGCCCACACCAGCCAGCTGTATGCAAAGAAGAACCCCATCGGAATCAGCAATGCTACAAAGATCCGCGACAACCAACGCATCCTCTCGCCCACGAACGAGTAAAGAATGTGGCCGCCATCCAATTGCCCGATCGGCAAGAGGTTCAGCGCGGTAGCGAGCAAACCAACCCAGGCGGCGCGCGCGACTGGGTGCAGATAGATATCGCCGGCGGGAATGCCGGGAAACTGAACCCAAGCGAACATGTGCAACAGTAACGGGCTTCCAAAAATCAAATCGCTCCGGTGGACCACCCCCGGCGCCACCTTCGACAGCGACAAGCCAACGGCCAAAGGCGCCAGGAGAACCACGAAACCCGCCAACGGTCCGGCGATACCAATATCGAACAAAGCCCGCTTGGAATAGATCGCCGAGCGGATGCGAATGAAAGCGCCCATGGTCCCGATCAGCGTCGGCGCCGGCAGAAAGTACGGCAAGGAAACGTTCACGCCGTAGTAGCGAGCCGTCAGATAGTGGCCCATCTCATGAGCCATCAGGATAGTTAGCAGCGTAAGCGAGAACGGCAGCCCCTGCAAGAGAAACAGCGGATCGTGCCACATACGCACGTAACCGTAAAGATCGCCATCAAAACTTGTGGGGCGGCTGGCGGCAAAACTTTCCGCGAAGCCCGCGCCCACTACTGTGGCGCTGAGTAGCGTCAGCAGGAACAGCAGAATATGCAGCCAGTAGCGCTGGTGGACGCGCTGCTTGTCTGCCTTGGACTCGTCCAGAGCTTCGAAGAGGTTGTCTTCAAAGGCCCCGCGCGGCTGCGGATAGCCGTTCGTGGACACGGGGTGCTTTATTCGAGAGCCTGCAATTCCTTGCCCGGCTTAAAGCGAACGGCCTTGCCCGGAGGGATCGCGACCTCGGCGCCCGTTCGCGGGTTACGTCCGATGCCGGTCTTACGCGGCCGTACGTTGAAGATTCCGAAGCCACGCAGCTCGATACGCTCGCCGCGCTCTAGGGAGCGCTTCATACTTTCAAAGACGGTCTCCACAGCCATCTCGGCCTTGGTTTTGGTGATGCCCGTCCTGTTGACCACTTCGTTGATGATGTCGAGTTTGATCAAATCCGCCTCCTCGCCCCAAACTCAATGCTAGGATTGGGTTTAGCCGTTTGTCAAGCGCGGGGTTGGCGTTCAAGGTGGGAAAAATGGTTAGGGGCGGGTCAGTGAGCTTGATTCGACCTGGCATCTCTCGCACAAACCGTGCATTTCGTTGCTTTCACTGCAACACGATAGGAGATTCCGCCAGCCATCCGATCCGAAATCGCGCTCAACCTACGCCGCCCCTTTTCTGGTCGGGTTCTATGTGAGCACCTCCAATTTAGGCCACGGCCGGCGTGGCCATCTTTCAAAATACGATCAATCGGATTGCCGGTGGCATTTTCGCTCCAATATTGGTTCGTGTCAATGGTTTATTTCTTCACGAATTTTTGCACGGCGTTACCGACCGAGTCGCCCACCCAGATCTCTCCCGTGGGGCTTACAGTGACCGAATGTGCTTCAGTGAATTCGCCGACTCCGGTCCCGGGTTTTCCCGTCGCTGCAAGCACTTTGCCGTTCAGATCGAGTCGCAAGAGCTGGCAGGCAAAGCCGTTGGCGACGTAAATGAACTGCGGTCCGATCTCCAGACTGCTGGGCAGGCCGCCGAACTTCATTTCGCGGAGATACTTGCCGTCCTGATCGAATACCTGAATTCTTTGGTTCTCGCGATCCGTAACCCACAACATCCCCTGGGAATCCACGGCAATCCCGTGAGCCTCGGTAAACTTCCCCGGCGCGGAACCGCGGCCTCCCCAGGTTTTGATAAATTTTCCGTTCCGATCGAACTTCAATACGCGCGGATCTCCACCATCGCCGTTCGGCGTGTGCCCTTGGACTACAAAGATGTCGCCATTGCGACCGAAGGCTAAGTCATTGGGCTGATTGAAGTGCCGGAAACCGTCGGATTCATTCCATGCGCCGCCTTCGCCCTTCGTGCCCAAAGTCATCAGCACCTCGCCTTGCTGATTCAATTTCATGACGACGTGCGCGATGCCGTCAGTGACCCACAGATTGTCAGCGGCATCGATTCGCAAGCCGTGGGCCCTAGTGAGCAGTCCGTCGCCAAATATGCGGATGAACTTTCCGTTGGCGTCGAACTCGACCAGTGCCTGCGGTCCGCGATTCAGCAGAAACATATGCTTTCTGGAATCGAACCGGATGGCCGAAGGCGCCCCGATCTTGATTCCCTCCGGCAGCGGAAGAGGCTTGGGAACCGCGACCAAATCCAACTCGGGCGCGATTTGGGGCAGCATGAGCGCCACATTGTCGGGACGCTGCGAGAAAGCCGTCGCGCAAGCCAGCAGAGTGCAAAGTATGATCGGTGTCTGTTTCACAATTGTCCCCGCGTTAAAGCACTTTGGCTTTTCGCATCACCGCTTCGGCCTTCTCGCGGATTTGCATGGCCATCTCATAGGGGTCCGCCTTCTGAATCTCGGGGAGGAACAACTCGACCGACAGCGCCCCCGAGTAGCCTTTTTCCGCCATTTTGCGCAGAATCGCCACTAGCGGGGAGACGCCATCACCGGGAATCGCCCGGGTGAAGTTGTCCAATAATTCGCGCGGCACATTCGGCACGTCCTGGAAATGCATATGGGCGATCTCGCCCGGACGGATTAGA
This sequence comes from uncultured Bordetella sp., assembly GCA_964504905.1. Taxonomy (GTDB): domain Bacteria; phylum Acidobacteriota; class Terriglobia; order Bryobacterales; family Bryobacteraceae; genus Palsa-187. The sequence continues at coordinate 10,459 of CAZDGT010000278.1, forward strand.
TCCAGGTCCTCAAACTTACTGAGGCCAGACCAGAAGTGATAGCAATCGAACATCGGATGCACGCTAGGATGGTTCGCTTCCCGGATCAACTTGAGCGCGGTGGGCAGAGTGGAGATAAAAGTCGATATGCGCGTAAACTCCAGCATGGCAATCAGGTTGTGCTGCTTGGCGGCGTCGCCAGCCTGGCGAATGCAATCGGGCGCGCCTTTATAATCTTCCGCGGTGACTTTCCGCGTGACGACAGCGGGGGAGTAGATCCGCTCGGTTCCAAGGGACGCTAACTGTTCGCAACGCCTCTTCCAGGTATCGAGCGATGTTACTTGAGTGGGGCCGGGTATGAACAATTCCGGTTGAGACGACGAGCAGGAAACTACCCGCAAGCCCAGGTCTTTCAGTAAGCGCTGCGCTGCCGGCAGCGTTTCGGTCTTTAGAAACTCATCGAGGATGCGGTCGGAGAGTTCAACATTCCTGATACCGGCCCGCGCCCATCCTTCGAGCCCCTTGCGAAACCCCGCCCCGAGGGATGTTGTCTGATGCAGGCTGAGAGACATCTTAGTGCCCGCCGCGCGCGTGGGAACGGCGGCCGCCGCTAGGGGCGCAAGAATCGCAGATCGTCGACTGAGCATGAGCAATACTATATCGCCATTCGCCGCTCTAAGCGATGATAGAGACAGTGTCTTCACTTCCCT
>CAZDGT010000279.1:0-4082 GCA_964504905.1 uncultured Bordetella sp.
CAGTCCAGTTTCCTGGGCTTCCTGATTCCCTCCTACACCGATCCCAGAAAGGTGCTGAGGCGCTCGGTAGCGATCATGAATCCGCGCCCCTCGTCCTGTGCGGGACCGACGCTGAGTATGGTGGAATTGCCGAAATAGCTAGATAAAAGGCATCACTTCTACGATGGGCGCGATAGTAGCGGGAGCGTATCCATCGGTTCCGTGCGCGATCCGTTCGAACACGCTGAGATGAACGGACGGCAGCAGCGCTGCTTTTTGTTCCTCGCACAATCTCTGCATGTCGCGCGGCTTCGAGCGATAGAACGCTCCCAATCCAGCGCGCGGGTTATACAGCTTGTCGTGGACGTTGCCATGCTCCGCGTAGTACTTGCGGTCGTCGGCCAGAATGCGCACGCCGTTGTCGGACGCCTTCTGCATCATCCAGTCCAAAGTGACCAGTGACATCCCCTGCTTGGGATAACCGCCGCCGACATTCGAATGAACGCCTGCGAACCATACCTGCTCGATATTCGGATTCGCCTCCCAAAGCACCGGCGCGAAATCCGCGCGCTCTTCGTCGATGCTGAGTGCGTGGACCGCCCTGTCGACTTTGTCGCTCAAGCGATGATCGGGAAATTTGAAGCGATGAAATACAGCATTGATCACATCGGCCGAACGGAACGGTCCGCCGACGGCATCGACCGTATCCCAAACACCGATAAAACGAATTCGGACGTCGCCCGCAAGGCTGTGGGCATTCTTGAAACTTTGGATGTCGTCGTCATCCTTGCGGCGGTCGTGGAGCAGTTGACCCAGGGGCGTCCGGTAGGATTTGCGATATGTACTGTATGCTTTGCGAACACCTGCACGCAAGGCATTCGTTGCCGGCAATTTGTTGCGATCCAGGACTCCGCACTTTGCGATGAGACCTGCAACAGTACGCACAGTAAACGCACCGCGGCTGAATCCAAAGAGATAGATGCGATCACCGGGATCGTAAACGCGCACCAAATCCATGTACAAATTGCGGACGTTCTCCGCCAAGCCGAAGCCGAAAGCGCCGCCTAGAAGTTTTAGGGGGAGGAAAGATTCGGTGCCGACTCCGTCGTCGTAAAATGCCACCTGCGGGTCGAGATTCGGGTCTTTCCGGTGGCCGTTGAGATCGATGGACTCGAACATTTTGAAGACGTTCGTGCCGCGATTCTTGATTGCAGTATTCCCCGTGCCGTCCGAACAGAGGATGATGTTCTTGGGCATGCACGGCTAAACATACAACCCTCTTCTGCGCCGCCCAGCGAGTTGCAATATGCAAGATATAGAAACAGTAGTGGTCAGCGGCTAGACTGGTTTCAGTGAAAGTGCTGATCTCGGCGGGTGAAGCTTCGGGCGACCTCTACGCTTCCCAGTTGGTGTCGGCCCTGAAGGCGCGCCATCCCGAGGTGGAGTTCTTCGGATGTGCCGGCCTACATATGCAGGCCGCCGGAGTCGAGGCGGTGGTGGATGCGCGCTCACTCTCCGTAGTCGGAATCGTCGAAGTATTGGCGCACATCCCGCGAATTTACGGCGAGTTTCGCAAACTGGTGCGCGCCGCCAAAGAGCGGCGTCCCGACCTCGCGATCCTGACGGATTCGCCCGATTTCCATCTGCGCCTGGCCCGGAAGTTGCACGCGCAAGGGATCCCGGTCGTGTACCTGATCGCCCCGCAAGCGTGGGCCTGGAGACAGGGACGCGTCAAAGGAATGCGCCGAAATCTAGCCCGGCTGTTGTGCATATTCCCTTTCGAAGAGCCGTTTTTTCAGAAACATGGCGTCGCGGCGAAATTCATCGGGCATCCCTTGGCGCGGATTGTGAAGCCGACCCTGACTCGCACCCAGTTCTGCGAAAAATTCGGACTTGTGGCGGATGACCGCGTGGTCGTACTGCTGCCCGGCAGCCGGCACGGTGAGGCCGCGCGCCACATGCCGTACTTGCTGGACGCGGCGGAACGGATCCAGAAGGCCCAGAAAGTACGCCTGATCTTGGCCCTTCCCGCAGGTTTTGGGGCTGAGCGCTCAACATTTTGGAAACCGGCGGGCGCGGTGTCCATCCAAGTAGTAGAGGGATTCACCTGGGATTGCCTTGCGCACGCGGAAGTAGCTCTGGCGGCAAGCGGAACCGTGACTATCGAGGCGGCATTGCTCGGCACGCCCATGGTGACCTTTTATCGGGTGAACGCGCTAAGTTGGGTATTAGGGCGCTGGCTGGTGAATGCGCCCTTTCTGTCGATGGTTAACCTGGTGGCCGGCCGGCAAGTGGCAGTGGAGCTGATCCAAAAAGATATGACCGGAGAGCGGATCGCGGCCGAAGCGCTGCGGTTGTTGGGTAATAAGGTTACACAGGCCAAGATGAAAGCGGATCTGGAAGAAGCAAAACGGAATCTCTCGAGCGAGAGAGATCCGATGGAAGTCGCGGCCGAGTGCATCGAACAAGTTTTGGTGGAAAATGGAATCAGGCATGAAGTTCGCTAGGTTTTTAGCTTTCGTTTCGCTGGCTCTTCCGGCCTTCGCGCAGGACCGCCAACAGGTGCGTTCGCGGATCGACGTGCAGACGGTGACCCTGGACGCGCAGATCAATCCTACAGCGCAAACTCTTAACGCGACCGCGAAGATCACCTTTGTTCCGCTAGACAATACTTCTAGCGTCACGTTTGAACTGAACAACGCATTGAATCTAATGCGCGTGACGGATCTGGAAGGCCGCCAGATTACAGCATCGCGCTTCGGCGAAGACATGAGCGTGCGGCTCAGCCTGCCGCAATCCTTACCTAAGGGGCAACCGGCCACGTTGACCTTTGTTTATGGCGGAAAGATTACAGGCCTGGAAGAATCACCGGTATTCGGCATTAAGTTCGCGGCCATCACTCCGGATGTTGCCTACCTCATGTACCCGTCACGCTGGTTTCCGGTGAGCGATTATACAGTTGACCGCTTCACTTCCGATTTCAAGGTGACGGTGCCGGACGGGTATCACGTCGTGGCAAGCGGCAATGGTGCAGTGGACTCCAATGCTCCCGCCGGCATGCGAACCGAGCGTTTTCAGTTTTCCCAGGCGTCCTTCCCCGGCAGTATCGCCGTGGTGCGAGGCGAGCCCAAGACGGTTTCTTCAGACGGCGTGACCACGAAATTCTACGTCCGGCAAGGCTCCGCCATGGCGCAGGCCTACGGTGACGAAATCGCCAAAGCGATGACGTTTTTTACCGGTATCTTCGGCTTGCCGGTGCGTAAAGATTTGACGGTAATCGAAACGGAGAACGGCACGCCGAACGGTTACGCGGCTCCGGGCATGATCTTCCTTGCTCCACGAGCCATGGGCAATCAGGTCAACCTGAAACTGGTGGCCAACGAAGTGGCGCGGCAGTGGTGGGGCGCGATGGTTTCGCCGGTAACGCGCAATCACATGTGGATTGAGAACGGCCTCGCGCGCTACTCCGAAATCCTGTACCTGGAGCATGTGAATGGCGCAGGGGTACTCGACACCGAAATCCACGATACCTACGTGGAGGCGCTCACCGTAGAGCAGCCGCCGCTGATTCAATCGGCGCGGTTAGAAGACTATTCGCCTGAGTTCTGGGCGGCGACCGCCAGCAAGGGCGCGTCGGTTCTACACATGCTGCGCGTCATTGCGGGCGATGAGAACTTTCTGAAAATTCTGAAGGCCTTACCGGAGCGCTACGCCTGGAAGTCAGTAAGCACGGAAGAGTTCCGCAAGCTGTCCGAAGAATTCGCGGGCCAGAGCCTGCAAGGCTTCTTCGTGCAGTGGATCGAATCCAGCGGCGCGCCCGAGTTCAAGATGGAGTACACGGTGTTCCGCACGCAGAAGGGCTTCCGCGTGATGGGCAAGATCGCACAGGATCTGGACACGTTCCGCATGCCGGTGAAATTGCATGTAGAGACCGAAGGCAATCCGGAGGAGAAGACCATCGAAGTGGTGGGCACGTCATCCGAGTTTGCAATGGAGACGTTCGGCAAACCCAAGACGGTGTCGCTCGACCCCAAGGGGCAAGTGCTGCGCTTTGACGATACGATGCGCGTGGCGGTCGCGATCCGGCGCGGCGAGCAGTTCGC
>CAZDGT010000280.1:0-18752 GCA_964504905.1 uncultured Bordetella sp.
TAGAGGAATCCGTACAACTCCCGATATCGAACCGCGGAAGCATCGACGATGATGTCGACAACGCGGCCGGCCTCTTCCCGCGGCAAACGCCGGACTGCGATTCTCGGAGTCACGAACTCAACCGCAATCGAAACGTCTTTACGCGTGAGGAACGGCCCGTCGTGATAGAAGATGTTCTTTTTTGGGATGCGCGCGCGCGTACGGGATGCGGCCGCATTGCCAATCTCCCAGCGAAGCGGCAATTCCAATAGGTCGTAAACCTCGCCCGTGACACCTTTGATCAGCCACGGCACGGATCCCCCCGCCTTTTCGTACCAGCGCCGCCAGTCGGCATGCGGAGCCACGGCCCAATCCTCGAACGACTCCGGGATGAGACGCCCCAACGTCGGTCCCAAACGGTCGGAATGTTGATATCGCTCCCAATCGATGCCAACGCATGCGGCGTGCCGCTCGGCCAAGCTCTTGGCAAAAGGATAGCTGAAGTTCGTCGTCAGGCCCGTGCCCGCGATGCCCGAAATTTCGGCGTATTCAAATTCTTCCTGCGGCATCCCGCGCACTCGTTCACCAAACTTAAATAGAATTCGGTCTGCGTGGCGCAGGACTTGGGCGCTCTGCGGAAAGGCCCTGAGATACAGCACGGTTTCGTGCAGCCGGATCAGGTCCTGAGAATCGCGAAACCGGGTTTTTTCACTGCGCTCCAGCAGTGCAACCACTTCGCGGGCGGCCTCTGCGCCGAATTTTCCTTTGCACGCTTCCAGGCGCGCCAGCAGAGACATTCGCTTAGTTTAGCGCGATGTTAGAGTAAAGGCAGATGCAGACCACGAGCAACGTTGCGGATCTCGCGGCCATCTCCAAGAGTATGCGCCGGCTAGTGATCGAAATGATCACGGAAGCGAAATCCGGCCACCCGGGTGGCTCGCTATCAGCGGTTGAAATCCTTGTCACGCTCTTCTTCGATGTGCTGCGCCACAACCCGGCCGACCCCAAATGGAAGGACCGCGACCGTTTCATCCTTTCCAAAGGCCACTGCTGCCCGATTCTCTACGCAGTGATGGCGGAGTGCGGCTACTGCCCGAAAGATCAGCTCAACACGCTCCGCAAGCTGGGATCGATCTATCAGGGCCATCCGGATGTGCGCTTCCTGCCTGCTCTCGAAGCGTCAACAGGGTCGCTGGGCCAGGGCCTGTCGCTAGCCATAGGCATGGGTTTGGCTGCGCGCCTGGACAAGAGCCCGTCGCGGACTTACGTGGTGTTGGGCGACGGTGAAATTCAGGAAGGCCAGATTTGGGAGGCCGCCATGTTCGGCGGCTTTCACAAAGTGGATAACGTCGTGGCCATTGTCGACAGCAATGGGATTCAGCTCGATGGATTCGTGAAAGACATCATGGACGAGACGCCTCTGCCAGATAAATGGCGTAGCTTCGGCTGGCACACCATCGAAGTTGATGGTCACAACATCGCCGCGCTGCAGAGCGCTTTTTCGGAGGCCGCCGCAACCAAAGGCCAGCCCACCGTGCTGATCGCGCACACTGTGAAAGGTAAGGGAGTCTCATTCATGGAGAACAACCCTAAGTTTCACGGGACGGCTCCCACTCTGGAAGAAGAACGCCGGGCATTGGCGGAGCTGGCGTGATGCCCGCCCAAGCAAAATTCGAATTGAAACCGGGACTCGCGACGCGCGAAGCCTTCGGAAAGGCGCTCGCTGAGCTAGGCCGCGTGAATCCGAATGTCGTGGTGCTGGATGCGGACCTTTCGAAATCCACCTACACGGCGGAATTTGGACACGCATTTCCCGATCGGTTCTTCGAATGTGGCATTGCCGAAGCCAATATGGTTGCCATCGGAGCGGGTCTGGCGTCCGCCGGGAAGATCCCTTTCGCGTCGAGCTTCTCGGTGTTCCTGCTCAACAAGGGCTTCGAGCAGCTCCGCGTTACCGCCGCTTATCCCAACGTCAATCTGAAGATCGTGGGCACCCACAGCGGCATATCGATTGGCGAGGACGGACCTTCGCAAATGAGCGTCGAAGATCTGAGCCTGGCCTGCTCGCTGCCGGGTTTCACCGTTATTTCTCCAGCTGACGACGTTTCCATGATGGCTTTGGTGAAGCGCGCCGCCGAAACCTTCGGACCAATGTTCATCCGCGCCGGGCGCGTGAAAGTTCCGGTGGTGTATGCGCCGGATCAGGAGTTCGTCATCGGCAAGTCGATCCAGTTGATAGACGGCACCGATGTGACCCTGATCGCCACCGGCCTGATGGTGGCAGAATCGATTCGCGCTGCCGAGACTCTGGAAGCGGAAGGTGTCTCCGCCCGTGTGATCGACATGCACACCGTCAGGCCCCTCGACCGTGACGTGGTCACTCGCGCAGCTTCGGAGACGGGAGCCATCGTCGTTTCCGAAGAGCACCTGCTTGACGGCGGTCTCGGCGTGCGTGTGGCTCAAGTAGTTACTCAGACCCATCCCGCAGTGATGGAATTTGTCGGCATCGATAACACCTACGCGGAATCGGCCACCCCGGACCAGTTGCTCGACAAGTATGGTCTGCGGGCCGTCAACGTTGCAGCTGCGGCCCGTCGCGCCCTCGCGCGCAAGCGTTAGACTCGATCTGATGCCCAAGAACTCCCCAGCCGACGAACTGGCGCGGGAATGTGCTCGTTCTTATACAGAATTGCGCCGCGCCGCTGGAGTGCTTCACGACGATGTCGGCTCTCTGCTCGCGGTGGCGGGGCTCCGCCTGCAACTGCTGACCATGGATTTTCCCCAAGCCGGCGCGCGTGCGGCAGAGGTAGCCGAGGCCATTGAGGGCGTCATGGATCACGTCCGCAAGTTGAGCCGCGAAGTGGAGCCATCGCCGGTCCGCCGCACTGGACTAAAAAACGCGCTGCTGGATCTTGCGGAGAAATTCAGCGGCGTCGCGGTCCGCTACACGGCAACGGCTACGCTAGCTCCGGTGACCGCCGATGCCATGTATCGCGCTATCGCCAGCGCGGTCGCGGCCGCTTCAATCGCACCAGGCGTCACGAGGATTTCCATCTCCGTTTCCGGTTCCCGGTCAGTTACCGCACGTGTGACGGACAACGGACGCCGACGAAATGCGGGCAGGGAACTGGCCGCCGCCGCGCTGCTCGCGCGTCATTCGGGACTCAGCTTCGAGATAAAAAAGCAACACAATAAAACAAATCAAGGTACAATCGTGGTCATCCAATATGCCGGTCGACGTCCTACTGGTGGATGACCACAAGATCATGCGGGATGGTATCAAAGCCATCCTCGAGCGCGACTCCGCGTTTCGTGTCATCGGCGAGGCCGAATCCGGCGCCGACGCCCTTCAGTTCGTGAAGACGCGCCAGCCTGACTTAGTGCTAATGGATATTGGCCTGCCAGGATTGAATGGCGTCGAAACCACGGCCGAAATTCTGCGTCATAATCCTGAATGTAAGGTCGTCATCCTTTCTATGTATGACGATGAGAACTCGGTAGTGGGCGCCGTGCGGTCGGGCGCGCGAGGCTTCATTCTCAAGAAAGTGTCGGATAGTGACCTGCTCGAGGCTCTTCACGTAGTGGCGCGTGGCGGCGCGTACCTCAGCCCGCAGGTATCCGACCGGCTGCTTAACAGGATCCAAAAAGGGGATCTTGAGTCAAAGCAACAGTCCTCCGTGCTCGAGGCGCTTTCCCCGCGCGAGGTGCAGGTATTGCGCATGGTCGCCGAAGGCAAGACCAGCAAGGAGATTGCGAATCTCTTGGACTTGCGGGAACAGACGGTCCGCAGCTATCGCAAGACCATGATGAAGAAGCTGGGCATCAACAATGTTGCGGGCCTGACACAGCTAGCGCTATCGAGCGGCCTGACCCAGTTGGCGTCTGCTGAAGGTGTAGCCGGCTCGAATGAGTGAGCGCGCGGCCGATCTGAGCACGGATCAACGCATAGCGCGTCAGTCGCCGTGGGGACCCCTGCTGGTCGCGGATGCCCACGTGCATTTTTTCTCGCACCATTTCTTTGAATTGCTGGCCGCGCAAAAGCCGGGGCTAACGCTCGAAACAATGCAGGCGAAACTGGAGTGGCAGTTTCCTCCCTTAGAGCCTGAAAAGCTGGCGGAAACCTGGGCGCGTGAGTTAGACCGGCATGGCGTTGACCGCGCCGCTCTGATCGCCAGTCTGCCCGGCGATCACGATTCCGTAATAGCCGCAGTCCGCGCGCATCCCGACCGCTTCTTTGCGTGGGGGATGGTGAACCCGCGCTCCTGGAATCCCGAAACGTTTTCCGGCATCCGTGTAGCCTGCTTGTTTCCCGCCATGCATGGCTATTCCATTCTGGACCCCGCCGTCGAGCCGGTACTCGCGTGGGCCAGCCAGGGCCACCGCGCCATCTTTGTGCATTGCGGAGCGCTCAGTGTGGGTATCCGCCAGAAGCTGGGCCTACCCTCTCCCTTTGACCTGGGGTTCTCGAATCCTATCGATTTGCATGCAGTGGCTGCGCGCCATCCGCAGGTTCCATTCATCGTTCCGCACTTCGGAGCTGGATATTTCCGCGAAGCGCTGATGCTAGCCGACCTCTGCCCCAATGTGTATTTGGATACATCCAGTACCAACCGCTGGATGCGCTACCAGGAGGCCCATATCGACCTTCGCCAGGTGTTTCGCCGCGCGCTGGATGTGGTTGGGCCCAAGCGCCTGCTCTTCGGAAGCGACTCTTCGTATTTCCCGCGAGGCTGGCACCAGCAGATTTTTGAAGATCAAGCCACCGCTCTCTATGAGTTGGGCGTGAGCCTGGCAGACGCCCGCGCGATTTTCAGCGAAAATCTCTTGAGAATAATGAGCGCCTGATTCGACGAATTAGTTGTGACTGGCGTCTTATTCCGAAGCGGACGGCGTGACTCGTTTGTGTACCCCGTCCATCCCGCCCCTCGCACGGCGGTTCTGGTTCCCTGGTTTCCTGAAAACACTCGCGCAAATCGCCTGCTGCGTGTTTTCCCGCATGGCTGGTGCTCCGAAGCCGGGGAGTTTGCTCCCTCGGCTGTCGCGGGTACTTTCGAGCAATTGAGAGCGCTGTCGAGCGCGGAGATTCCCTCGTTGACCCACTCCATCATTGTCTTGTGGCAAGCGGGACAACCGAGACTAAGCGAGGCGGATCGCGAGAGTCTGTGGCGAACCTTCCGCGTGCCTCTGTTTGAGCAGGTGATCGGGAAGGCCGGTGCGCTGCTGGCCGCCGAGTGCGAGGCGCATGACGGGTTGCACGTGGAGTCCGCGTCATTGCCGCTCGACAACGAATCGCTCGACGAGACACCTTGCCCCTGTGGCCGCAAAACCCCTCGCATCGCTGTCCTCCAGGGTGTTGCCTTGGAGCGCAGCGTCGGAGCTTATGCCCGCTGAGGTGGCATTACTCCGCCAGGAACTTCTTGGTCTCGCGCAAAAAGATTTCAAGCTGGTCGTGATGCAGCCAATGGCCAGCTTGATCCACTTTCACGATGCGGCGTTTCGCGATCTCGTGGGCTAGCGGATCGCTCTCCGGATCTTTCGCGAAACTCTGCCGGCCCCAGAAAAGCAGCGATGGGCAGGAAATCTGCCGCAGCACTTCCGCCGCCTCCTGCATATTCGCTCCGTAGGGCGGGAATATCCGCGCGTAATTATCGAACTTCCAGGTAATGGAGCCGTCTGCATTCCAATTCGTGCCATGCAGCGTCAGATGCTCGGCTACGTGATCCGATAAAAACGGATTCGCTTCCTTCATCCGGGCCACTGCGGCAGCCAGATTGGGATAACTGTGCGGAATCCGAGTTTCCGCCGCGCGCACTTTCTCGATCCAGCGGCGCGTACGCTCCGGCGCGGAATAGAGCGCCTCCTGAATCGGAAGGCCCAGGCCCTCAATCGCCACCAGTTTTTTGACCATCTCCGGGTACACTCCTGCGTAAAACAGGCTGGTGATCGCCCCTAGAGAATGCCCGATGATGTTCACGGGGAACTGGTTGATGATGTCCGCCAGCACCGCGAGATCCAGCACATGCTCTGCGACGCTGTAGAGCGCTCCCGGAGCCCAGGCGCTGTTGCCATGGCCGCGCAGATCCAAGGCGTAGACGTGGAAATCATCGCGCAGAGCCTTGGCCACCCAATCCCAGTTGCGCGCGTGATCCAGACCGCCGTGCACGAGGATCAGGGCCGGCTTGCCTCCCGTCCCCCAATCCCAGAATTGGAGCTTCAGCCGGTCGGAGTAAAAGAAGTGAGAGATGGGTTCCAAGATTCCTTTATGCTACACGCCGGGCGGCGCATTCGAGAGGTGAACGTGTAGCAATCCCGCCAGCCGGTAAGCTTCGATCAACGCTCCGGCGGCGGGGCCGAAGGCCGGTGGGTGAACTGGCGCATCGCCTTCGAGTGCCACCAGCAGGGCGAAGCGTTCGCGTAGGATATCGCTTTGAAAGACGCCTCCGATATAGGAGTTTCGCGCCAACTCCCCGCGGTGAAACAGTTGCCGGCGGACCGCAGCCACGAAAGAAGCCAGAGCTTGCGCTCCGCTGAGGAGAATCTCGCGCGCGGCAGTGTCCCCCTGGCGCGCGGCTTCATCCACCAGCTTCGCGTAGGAAGCGATCCGGGGGCGTGGGAATTCCGGAGTATAGAAACGGTGGAGCAAGTCATTCATGTCCGTCGCGCCAGTCGCTTCGAGCAAAGCTTCGCGCAGCGCGGTGGCGTGCCCCCAGCCCTCTTCGTGACGCAAGGCAGCGCGGACCGCCTGCCGCACCAGATCGAAAGCGCCGCCTTCGTCCCCGAACACATATCCCCACCCGCCGGCCCGCGCGGTGCGGCCCTCCGTATTCCGCCCATACGCGATGGAGCCTGTGCCCGCGATGGCGATCACCCCCGGCTCGCCCGCCGTCGCGCCAGCTAGCGCTATCACCGCGTCGTTGGTAATTCGATAGTGTTCGGCAGCGACCAACTCGCGCGCGAGCGCCTCTTTGTCGGCGGGTCCTCCACTCAAGCCTAGGCAGGCGCCCGCGAAACGAACCTCCGCCAGTCCGGCCGCATGCAGCGCGGTGCGGACCGCACCCCCGATTGCGTCTCTGAAACGTGCATGGCTTTCAGCGGTGCTGACGTGATTGCACGGTCCCGCACGGCCAACTCCCGCTACTTGGCCGGATTCATCGCCGACAAGCGCCACTGTACTCGACTGGCCGCCGTCCACGCCCAAAAAGTAGCGGCTCAAGGATTCACCTTGTAGATGCTCGCGCCATCTGCGTGCACTAATCTTGTCATTCCCCAGCTTGCCGGGTCTTCCGCGAAATCTTTCGCGCCCCAGTCCGTGTCTTTAAGCAATAGGTAGTTCACATTTCTCGCTCGCAGTTCATAGGAGACCGCCCGGCGTATTGACCCTGCGTCTCGTATTTGACGCAATTCTTCGCGGGAGGCCAGCGGCGTCCACTGCCCGCTCGCATTCATGGCCTCCAATCGCATGCGCACGTTCCAGTCGATGTCCGAAAGTTCGACGCGTACCTGATCCACAGGCTGGTCGCGGCCGAAGTCTGTTTCGATGCTCATGCCCGGACGCAGCGTATCCCAACTCCTCCAGCGTGTCGCTTGTGAATTGTCGAACGCCCTCTGGACTCCCCACGGATTCGGCCGGGACTGCAGGCGCCAGCCAGAAAGTCGCGGCAACTCGACGCCTCCGCGGAAGAATCTCAATTCGTGGACATCCCATTGTTCTTCTGGGATATTGGCCGTGCCCGTCTGAATCACGCGAAGTCCGCGAACGCTGCGTTCAGGAAAGGAGTAGATCCACAGCTTATGTGGTCGGGATGCCGAATCCCAGCCGACATCCAGCAAGTCTTGTATCTCTTCGTTGAATGCTCCCTCGTATCCCATCAGGACTTCCCGCGATGTGTATGCATTGGGGACGTCGCTGCGCACAAATACGCGCTCTCCCGGGGGAACATGCATCTCGATCATGCGGGCCCAGCGATATTCAATGTGCTCGTTGAGATAGCGTTCTTCCGGAATGATTCTAAGCGCGGCTTTGAAGGGAATTCCCTGCAACGTCATTGCGCGTGTGTAGCGATGCAGTATCGCAGGCCAGGAAGCCAGGGCATGGCAGACAATCAGCAGCGCCAATAGCAGAGGGACGGGTTCCAGTGCCAGACCCAGAGCCAGCGAAACAAACGGTACGCTCGGAATCAGGAAGCGCGTTCCTACGTTGCCGAAATACGTGAGCAGAAGCAGAGCGCAAGGCGCCAGCAAGCGGCGTCCCTGCTGAGTTCGCAAAGCGAGCAAAGCCAGAGGAGCGGCCAGAAACATAGGACCCAGCAAGCCCTGCGTCGCCTCCCCGCGCAGGGTGACTTCCAACGGCAAAGCCCATAGGCTTGGCAACTGATAGGTACGCAAATACGCCGTCCATGCTCGTTCAAAGGAGACGTGAATATTCGGATTCTGGAAATAACGGTTGGCAAAAGGCGCCACCGGGTTTCCAATATAGATCCAATCCTTCAGCACCCAGGGTGCTACCATCACCAGCGAACATGCCGCCACGGCGGCCGCGGGACCAAATCTCCTGCTGCGCCAAACAACAAATCCCATTGCATAAAAGACCATGACGAACGCCGTGTACTTGGCCGCATAGCAATATCCGGCAAGCAGGCCGATCGCGATCAGCAGGCGTCTTTCGCGTTGCTCATCCCAGATCTGCACCCAGTAGAAGACCGCGAAAACGATCGCCGCGACGGCCGCGTCGATGTATGCGGTGGTTCCGTCGATTCCGATTACTGGACTCAAATACACCAGCAGCGCCGCAGCCGCACCTATTAGGGGCTTCCCAATTCGCAGCCCATAGGCCCTTACCGCCAGCGCCAGCGCTACCAGAAATGCGAAATGCACCAGCGCCGCAGCCGAATGCCGGCCGATGGCGAACGCAGGAACAAACAGCATCTCCACTCCTCCGCTCAACGTCGAGTAGACATTCGTGAGCACCGGCTCGAAGCCGCGGGCTTTCAAGTATCGCGCCACCAAACCAAGGTGGTAGCTCGCACCGTCCGGACTGATCTCCGGCGCCCAGGCGTTGAACAGGTAGAGGACAGTGAATGCCGTCGCGATCCCGCCAAACAGATACCGGATGCTCCCGGGTAGTAGTTTTTCGTTGGCAAGATCCTTCGCGGGCAGCTTCCAGTCACCCCTCACTAACGCGATCGCGATAGACGTTCCCAGCAATACCAGCAATACTGGCTTATACGCGATCTTCAGCGCCATCACCGCGAAGATTGCCAGATGCAATACCGCTGCGCCCATCGCGAAGGACAAAGGGAACTTTTCGTCGCGGCGCAGGCGTGCGCCCAATCGGGCAGCGATCACCGAGCCCAGCGCGTAACAAGCGGCCACTGTAAAGGCCGCGCCCGCCAATGCCGCCAAGGCTCTCATTTCGCCTGGACCAGGCCCAGGGCCACAAGAAGGAACCCTAACGGCGTGCTGCCCTGCTGGGGAGGCGTCCACGCTTTGTCGATCTCCGCCGCCAGCGTGACATTCTCGTTTGGTTCCAGCCAATCCGCCGGGACCGGTTTCTCAAAATGCTTCGCGCCCGGCGCGTCGTAGCTGGCGCGGTCCAGCAGCCGATCATTGACGTAGAACGCAAGCGTGACCGGACCAGTCTTTTCGAATGTCGCCCCTGCAATCGCGAAATCCAGGAAATACAGCAGCTTCTGATTTGAACCTGTCCGCAGCCGAATCGTCGGGCGCTTGCCGGTCCAGCGCCAGCGATTGCCCTGGAGCTCCGCGCCGATGTCTCTTACGAAGTGGCTCTCCGCGTCGTCATCCGCCATATTGAGTACCCGCGTGGCTTCTGGAGGCGCTTCAAAGAAAGGGCGTTGCGTAGGCGGGGCATAGGGCTCCGGCAGGTTGACGCACCCGGAGAGAATTCCGCATAGGACGACAACCCAAACCGAGTGGCGAATCACTTTCCAGTACTATAGCGAACTTATGCGGCGGCCTAGGCAGCATGTTAAGTTTGAAGAGGAATGCCATGAAATATCTTCTAATTGTTGCGCTTGCCTGCACGCCCCTTTTGGCCCAGGCTCCGCCCGAGGGCGGCATCCCCGACGACGCCATCGTTGCCAAAGTAGATGGCAAAGACGTAACCGCAGGTGAAATTCGCAAAACGCTGCTAATCATGCCCAAGGAGTTTCTTCAACTCTTCCAGCAGAATCCTAAGTACGCTGTCCAGCAGTTGTACATGCTGCGTTACCTGTCGGAAGAAGCGGAAAGAACCAAGTTGGGCGACCAAAGCCCATTGAAAGAACAACTGGCGTTTTTGCGCGCCAACAGCATGGCTTCCGCTATGATCAGCCACGAGCATAATTTCTATAACGTTACCGCTCAGCAGGTCAAGGAATTTTACGATCGCAATCAGGCGCGTTATCAGCAGGCCAAAATCAAGGTGATCTATATCGCATTCAAGCCGGTTGCCCCTCTCGCCGGAAGCGTGCCGCAAGGCAAATCCCTCGAAGACGTGGCACGTGCCATTTCGGAAGGGGCTTCGGGCAAAACGCAGCGCACCGAAGCCGAGGCCCGCATGTTGTCCGAGGACTTGGTCAAGCAAATCCGGGGCGGCGCTGACTTCGCCAAACTAGTGGAGCAGTATTCCGAGGATCCTACCTCGAAAGCTGCTGGTGGCGACTTTGGCGTGGTGAATATCAAGAGCTCCTATTCGGCTGACGTGAAGAAGGCCGTGCTGGCGCTCAAGGAGGGCGAGGTAACCGATCCGCTTCCGCAATCCAACGCGTTTTACATTATTCGCGTGGAGCAGAAGACCGTCCAGCCGGTCAATGAAGTCAGGGATTCGATCAGTGAGGAAATTCGCCAGGCTCATCTAAACGAATGGCTTGCCGGATTGAACAAGCGTTTTGAGCCCGCCGTCGAGAGCGTGCCATTTTTCACGCAGCCGAAACAGGCCCTCCCTGCTGCTCCCGGTGGTACACCCGCGCCTCCCGCAGCTCCGGCGAAATAGACTGTGCTCCCCCCATTGGCGGGCCGCCCGATTCGCGTGGAGATCCGGTCTTCCATGGGATCGCATCTGGCAGGAGCGTCCATTCCAGGCCGCATGATTCTGCTCGACGCTGCGCTATTCGCGCGGCGCGGCGAGTTCGAGCGGATTCTGATCCACGAGCTATTCCATTTTGTTTGGGTGCGGCTGGGGAATCAGAAGCGTATTGATTGGGAACAAATACTTGCCCGTGAGGTTCGCACTCACGTTGCTGGCGAACTTGGTTGGAGCGCCGAGTGGCGCAAACAAGTGCTGACCCGCGCCGATGTCCGGCTCCGCACGCCCCGCTGGCGCCGTTACGCGTGCGAAAGCTTCTGCGACACCGCCGCGTGGATGTTTGCCGGTTTGCGCGCTCACGACGAATTCACGCTCCCCGCGGCTCCCCGCTTCCGCCGCCGCCAGTGGTTTACCGAACAGCTTTCGGCGGGCCGTCCGGTCTTGGTCTGAATAGCAGCGTGATACCTTAAAGATGTAATGAGCCGAATCCAAGCAGCAGCCGCCGCTCTCGTTTTGGGGCTGATGGCGGGTTGTTCGAGGCCCTCGAAACAACCAACGAGCGAGCTTAAGCCCGAATCCCAGCGTAAGCCGGCACCCAACTTTTCCTTGAAAGATGCCGACGGCAAGCCTGTAAATCTGTCGGATTTTCGCGGGAAGGTCGTGTTGGTCAATTTTTGGGCCACCTGGTGCGGGCCCTGCGAGGCGGAAATTCCCTGGTTCGTCGAATTCGAGAAGCAGTACAAAGACAGGGGCTTTGCCGTCATTGGCGTCTCCATGGACGACGATGGTTGGAAGTCGGTGCGCCCCTATGTCGCGTCGCACAAAATCAACTATCACATCGTGATCGGCTCTGAAGTCGTCTCGCAGCAGTTTGGCGATATCAACGCCCTGCCCACCTCGTTTGTGCTCGACCGTGAGGGCCGTATCGCCAGCAGCCACGAAGGACTCATCGATAAAGCGGATTACCAGAATGAGATTGTCAAACTTCTTGAAGCGCCTCAGACCGCTGCTATGGGTGACGCTGGCGCTGGCCAGCTCGCCCGCATTGCGAGCACAGGCGTTCGCTCAGGGCAACGTCCTTAACTACACGCCCCCGCGCAAGGTGGTTGCGAAACCCGGCGCTGCCGTTGATTCCGCGCTGCCCCTATACCTGCGTTCCGGATTTCACGTCAACAGCAACACGCCGTCGGATGAATATCTGATTCCACTCCGCTTGACCTGGAATCCCGGGTCCCTCGAAGCCGCAGGCTTTTCCTTCCCTAAGCCGCAGATGGAAAAGTACAGCTTTTCCGAAAAGCCCCTTTCCGTTTTCACCGGTGATTTCCAGATCGTCACGCATTTCAAGGCGGCCGCCAACGCCGCACCCGGACCAGCGACTCTCACCGGCAAGCTACGCTACCAGGCCTGCAACGACAAAATGTGCCTGCCCCCTAAGACCCTGGATGTGTCGTTGCAGATCGAGATCGTGAAGTAGGGCACGCGGCCCTTTCCAGAATCAACGTCGCTTCTTCCAATGCCCGGAACGCGAGCGGCCGCAAGTCCTCGCCATACATGCTGCGCAGCGCGAGGCTCGCGGATCTCGCAAACGGTTTCACCGCTTGCATTTTGCGCGACGTGCCTAGATCCACCACGGCGTTGACCACTACCGCCTCATCCCCCAGCAAATCAAGCAGTGGCCTGGGCCGTTTCTGCACCGCCCGCAGGACATCCTGGTGCCAGCGCGGTGCATAGCGCCTGGCCAGCTCCGGCCGTCCGGACTCATGCAAACGCTGCTCGACGGCTGCCAACACCTTTTGCAACGACGTTCCAATCAGATTCAACGCACACGGCAGCGCTTCAGGATCGGCCACATGATACGTGAATTCAGTGCGCGGCCTTCCACGGCAGGGACGGCTGGCGGCATACACCAGCATGGGATAAGCCGCATCGCGATCTTCGTAACGTGCCGGATCGCCAAAATAGATCGCCGGGATCCATTGGCGCAGCGCCTTCTGCAGGGCGACCGAGACGCCTTGCCAAGTCTGAAAGTGGTTCGGGTGCATTTCATCGGGCGTACCCATCCAGGCGGCATTTGTCGCCAGCAGCATCGCTGCCCGATCGCGCAGCGCGGCGGCCGGCGTGGCCGGAACGCTACGGATGACGTCACCCTCGCGCACCAGCGTCACAGCGCGCAATGCTTCCGCGCGCCGGCGCGATTCCCTCGCGTCCAAAAACGGCAAATGGAGGGTTAGCGGCCCATCATCGGCCCCAGCTAGTTCCAGCACGCGTGGACGGATGACGGCGTCCAACTCCTCCGCATCCAGCGGAGTCCCCAGGTCGCACTCGGATTCTCTCAGCCAATACAATCGGAAACGTTTTATCATGCGCGCCGATTGTAGACTGGTCGTGCAACAAACACACCCGTACAATTCCATTAAACGCCGCTCGATGTATGACATAGCTGTTTAAAGTCTGTTGTGACTCGCGATTTGGTACTCTCAAGAAGTGATGCCAGCCGCCGGGATTCAGAACTCGCTCCGGGAACGCGGCGTTCGGCTTACTCGCCAGCGCCGGATCTTATTGGACCTCTTGGACCGCTCCGGCAAACACTTGAATGCCGAGTCGCTATACCAGTTGGCGAAAGAGAAAGACCCGAAGCTCAATCGCGTCACCGTCTACCGGACTCTTAAGCTCCTGAAGAACGGCGGGCTGATCGATGAGCTCGATCTGCTGCATTTTGAAGGCGATCAGCACTATTACGAGAGTCGCCTCAAGCAGGAGCATGCCCATCTCATCTGCCTGCGCTGCGGCAAGATCGAAGAGTTTTTCGGCGAGCCGCTGGGAAAGATGCGCCGTCAAATGGAGAGCAGCCTCGGCTTCAAGATCGTCACGGCACGCACCGAAATGGGCGGCTACTGTCCCGATTGCCAGTCGCAGCTCGCGCAAGATTCGGCCGCCAAGACCCGCGCCGAACAGACTGGGTAATGCCGGAACGCCCTGCCGCGGTACTTTTGGTTCTCGCGCCCTCCGGTCAGCGCAGCCGCGTGGCGCTGGACACTCTGCCGTTCAGTATCGGTCGCCAGTCCGGCAACACCCTGGTGCTGCGCGATAACCGCGCATCCCGGAATCATTGCCGCATCGTCTTCGAGAACGGCAACTACGCGATTGAGGATCTCAACAGCCGGCACGGTACCTGGGTGAATGGAAAGCAGGTCGCGCGCCATGTCCTGCACAATTCGGATCGCATTGAATTCGGCGTACGCGATTCCTACCAACTGACTTTTTCGGCGGAAAAGCAGGACATCCAGCGGCTTCTGGGACAAATGGGGTCTGTTCCATCTGTTGCCGGCGAAGCCACTGGCGCTGGCGATCTCATAAAGTTGCGCTCGCTAGTGGAAGTGGCCAGAGCCCTGCAAAATTCGCTTTCCACCAGTGAAGTGCTCACCGCGGTAGTGGATGCAGCGTTGGCGGTCACCAGTTGCGAGCGCGGCTTCCTGCTCTTGCGCCCTGAAGGCGACAAGAACGGCGAACTCGAAGTTTCCTTGGCCCGCGACAATACTGGCCGCGAGCTACAAGCCGATGAGTTACGGGTTCCGCGGCATTTGATCCGCAAGGCCCTGTCCTCGCGGCGCGATCTGCTCTCCATGTCCTTCGATCCAGATGAAGAGCAGGGCGTCCGTCCGGAGATGACCGTGGCGCAACTGGAACTGCGAAGCGTTGTTTGCCTGCCGTTGATTCGGCTGCGCAGTGGCGCACCCGATGACACGCGCGCAGTCAGCGCCATGGAAGACACTGTCGGCCTGATCTACATGGATTCGCGCGTCACGCCCGCCGACCTGTCCTCCGGCAACCGCGAACTGCTGCAAACGCTGGCCATTGAAGCGTCCACCATTCTGGAAAACGCGCGCCTCATCGAAGAGGAGCGAGGCAAGCTCCGCATGGAAGACGAGCTGCGCCTGGCGCGTGAAATTCAGCAGGGATTGCAGCCATCCTCCATGCCAACATCAGGGTGGTTCCGCGCGGCTGGTTCCAGTTCGCCATCGACCCAGGTGGGGGGCGATTACTTCGACGTCCGCCAGAACTCGCCCGCCTCCTGGACCGCGGTGGTGGCGGATGTTTCCGGCAAAGGCGTTGGTTCCGCGTTGCTGGCCAGCTTGTTGCAGGGCACGTTTCTGATGGCTTCCGGGGAACCTGCTCATATCGCGCCGCGCATGGCGCGCCTCAACGAATTTCTGCTGGAGCGTACGCGCGGTGAGAAGTACGCGACTGTGTTCTATTGCATCGTGGATGTGTCGGGTTTACTCAGTTACAGCAATGCCGGTCACTGCGCGCCGTTTCTGGTGAGCCCGGATGGACGCCTGCAAACCCTCAACACCACTTCCATGCCGGTGGGAATGTTGGAGAACGCGCCCTTCCAGATGCTGCAGCGCGAGCTGGCTCCTGGCGACAAACTCGTGATCTATAGCGACGGGCTTACGGAGGCCGAGGGAGCGGATGGCGCTTTCTTCGATACCGAGCGCCTCCGTAAGTGTCTGCGCGAAAACGCCTCCCTGGACGCCGTAGGATTGCACGGGGTGCTGCTTAAGGCCGTGGACCAGTTCACGGAAGGCGGCATTATTCGTGACGACATCACCGCGCTGGTGATCGAATACCTTCCTGGGACACCCGTATAACTTTCCGGGAACGGTAAGTTTTCCTAAGGTGCGCCCCGTAAAGTTTGCGGACGCGACAACGGCATCCCAGTCCATCTGTTGAGCGAACGACTGCCCGTTGTTTGGACTTGCGCGTGCTCCTGTCGCGCCACACGTGGCAACTCCTGGCAGGTCCGAATACGCGCGTTCTGCGCAGATGGCGGCGGTCCTTCGCGGCGCGTTCCTCTATTCGGAAAAGCGCGCTCGTGATTGCGTATTTGTGGCTGCGGAAACGGCGCTTGCAAATCTGGATACCGCTCCCACGCTTGCCACTCTGATCCGCTCCACACTTCAGGCAGCCCGGGTCCATGCGGCCACGATTCAATACGAACTATTGAATTCTGAGACTGTGACCCGAGCGGTATTCAATGCCATGCTGCAGGCGGACGTGCTGTTGGGCGCAGACGGCCAGTCGATCCGCGTGGATCTCCGCGCCTACGCTGCTCGCGTATCGTCGCTCGCGCCGGATTTTCGTAACAAGACGGAATCCTTTCTGTTGGAATTCCTCATTGGCTCGCTGGGAGACGTCACATCCCGCGACCATATCGCACTCGCGCACGTGCTCTTCCGGCAGTTTGATCCAAGTGTTCCTGTGACCGATCTTGAAGACAGGCTAGTCACGCTTCTTGCCCGGCTGAACGACCGTATTGAGCTTTCCCGTTCGGGAATCTATGTGGTCCGCCACAGACGCCCGTCGTTAACCGCTGCCGGATCCACCTGAACGGCCTCGCACAGCGCTTTTTTGTTCGATTCCGCCTTTCACGCATTTTCCGCCTATCCTGCTCGATATCCATGCGTGAAAGGAGATCACATGAACAGAACGTTTTCGCTCACCGTAGCAATGGCCCTGGGGTCCGTCTCACTATTTCTAGGCTCAGGACTCTCACAGAGCGTCGCCAGTTTTGGAGGTGGAGGAGGAACCTCCGGCACGCCCCGCGATCCTGGCGTCCGGAGCGGTCCGCCTGGCGCGGGTCAGCCGCTTGCCGGACTTACCACGGGTCAGCTGAGTTATTTCACGGAGGGACTCGGCGCGTTTGAAGAAACGATCTTCGTTCAGAATCCGCCGCCCGGCGGGGATGCCGGTCTGGGGCCGCGATTCAATTCCGACTCCTGCCTCAGCTGCCATTCCTTCCCAGCGCTCGGCGGTTCCAGTCCACCGGTCAACCCCCAGATCGCCGTAGCGACAGCCATGGGAGCGCGCAACCGCATTCCGTCATTTCTCAGACCCGATGGCCCCGCGTTGGAAGTTCGCTTCAAGAACAAGCCGGATGGAACCCCCGACGGTGGCGTTCACGCGCTCTTCACCATCTCCGGACGATCCGACGCAGCGGGCTGCAACATCCAGCAGGACGACTTCTCCAACACTTCCAACCTTTCATTTCGAATTCCCACGCCCGTATTTGGAGCAGGACTGATTGAAGCGATCCTGGATTCCACGCTCACCAGCAATCTGAGGAACAATGCGTCGCTAAAAGCTCAGATGGGCATCTCCGGGAAACTCAACACCAGCGGAAACGATGGAACGGTGACTCGCTTTGGCTGGAAGGCGCAGAATAAATCGCTGCACATTTTCGCAGGCGAGGCGTATAACGTCGAGAACGGAGTTACCAATCACGTATTCCCGCAGGAGCGTGACGAGACTCCCGGCTGCAAATTCGCATCCACTCCGGAAAGCAACTTTGACTTTGATACCGGCGCGGCCGATGATGTCACTCTTTTCGCCGCTTTCATGCGCTTCCTCGCTCCGCCCGCTCGCGGCGCCATCAACACGTCGGTGCAGAAGGGCGCGGATGTGTTCGCCCAAGTGGGGTGTGTTCTGTGCCACACGCCGCAGCTTCAGACCGGAGTCCATCCGGTTGCGTCCCTCAGTCAAAAGCCGGTAAATCTTTATTCCGATCTTGCCGTTCACGCCATGGGTCCAGGTTTGGCGGATGGAATCCGGCAGGGCAACGCGGGCGGCGATGAGTTCCGGACCGCACCGCTATGGGGCTTGGGCCAGCGCGTATTCTTCCTACACGATGGACGCACCAATGACCTGGTGGAAGCGATTCGCGCCCATGCCAGCGCCGGAAACAATCAGACCGGGCCGTCCGAGGCCAATGCGGTGATTCGCCGTGTTGGTCAACTGAGTTCTACCGAGCAGCAGAACCTCTTGATTTTCTTACGATCTCTTTGACGCCCCCGCAAGCGCCAAGGCTCGGGCGGCTACCTGAATTTCAAAAGGGCGCCGCCCGTGAATCTATCGAAGGCGGTCAGCCGCGATCCGCGATCCTCTGGTTCGCCAAATCCAGCAGCGTGTCGCAGCATCCACTCATCTGAATCGTGATATCGCGCAGGGTAGCGCCTTGGAAGCGCAAGCGC
The DNA here is from genome assembly GCA_964504905.1 of uncultured Bordetella sp. Classification (GTDB taxonomy): domain Bacteria; phylum Acidobacteriota; class Terriglobia; order Bryobacterales; family Bryobacteraceae; genus Palsa-187. The sequence continues at coordinate 18,037 of CAZDGT010000280.1, forward strand.
GGCGGCTGGCCATGCACGGGGCAGCGCAAATCGCGGACCTTCTGTGCCGTGCGTTCTCTGAAATCCTCTACCTTGTCCAGCGAACTTCGCTCCGTGGCGGCCGGAATCACAAAATCATTTTAACATGAATTTGTTTTTTTTCACCACTGGCGGAAGCGCTACTCTGGAACCTAGCGATGGACTTTGTCGAGCAATTGAAATCCTCGATCGACATCGTCAAGGTGGTCGGCGAATACGTTCGTCTGCGCCGCATTGGCGCCACCGGCCGCTATCTGGGCTTATGCCCGTTTCACCAGGAAAAGACTCCCTCCTTTAACGTCAACCAGACGCGCCAGTTTTACAAATGCTTCGGCTGTGGCGTGGGCGGCGATGTTCTCAAGTTCGTCATGGAAGTTGACGGACTCACCTTCCCGGAAACGCTCAAGCTGCTTTCCGAGCGCAACGGCATCCCCATGCCCCAGCGCCCCGAGTATTCGGACGCCGATTCCAGGCTGCGCGGCGCGCTCCACGACATGCACTCGATTGCCGCGAAACTCTATCGTGCGGCGCTGAACGGGCCGCAGGGCGGGGAAGTGCGCGCTTATCTTGACCAGCGCGGCGTGAGCGGCGACCTGATCGAAACGTTCGATCTCGGTTTTTCTGATCCGCAAGGCCAGGCTTTGACGCGGAAGCTAATGGAGGAGCGATTTTCGCCGGAGCAGATGGAAGCCTCAGGC
>CAZDGT010000281.1:0-2359 GCA_964504905.1 uncultured Bordetella sp.
TGTATGGCCCTTCCCGTGCACTAGAAAAGGCGAGGTCAACGCAATGAGTACTTACGCGCCGGGACCAGCGATCTCGCAGGGCGACTCCTCCCAGCACCATCTCTTCAAAAAATCCTTGTGGCCCTATCTGCGCGACGTGCATCCGCTGGTCATCCTTACTGCACCGGTCATCTACGCGTGCGCCGTTCCGTTCCTCCTGCTGGATCTTGCCGTTACCTTTTACCAAGCGATCTGTTTTCCCGTTTATGGGATAGCGAAAGTTCGCCGCGCGGATCACCTGGTGTTCGACCGCGGCCGCTTGCGGTACCTCAACGCCATCGAAAAACTTGGCTGCGTCTATTGCTCTTATGCCAACGGATTGCTCTCGTATGCCGTGGAAATCGCAGCCCGCACCGAAAAACACTTTTGCCCCATTAAGCACGCCAGGCCGCTGCCGCAGCCTCATTCTCATTATGCGGAATTTATTCCGTACGGAGATCCGCACGCCTACCGCAAGCTGGTCGATCAGATTGCCCCTGGAGCACGGCGTGCCTGAGACTGACCGTATGATCCAAGTACTTTTGGCAGTGCTCTGGTACCCGGCCGGGGCTCCTCCGGTGCTACGCTAATTTCGTGGCGTCCTCCCCTCAAAGTTCTCCTCTGATACCCAAAGAACTCCTCATTCGTGACTTTGAGGGCAAGATCACTTACCTGGCGTTGGACCGCGACCGGATCATGCTGGGCCGTTCCAGCGCGTGCCAGTTGTGCTACCCCGACGACGCTGGGCTCTCCCGCCAGCATATGGCCCTGACCAACGTAAACGGCCAGTGGATCGCGGAGGATCTCGGCAGCAAGAACGGTACGCTGGTCAATGACAGCAGGATAGAAGTCCCCACTCCAGTGGGAATCGGCGACCGAATAGTGGCGGGCCACCTGGAACTGGAATTGTCGGGCGCTCTTCCTGGCGCAGCGGGAATGCAGAAGGTCGAGTTCGTCGAGGCCGCCGAGACCTCGTCGCCCGGTTCTACCACCATGGTCGCCAGCCTGGATGAAATGCTGGGCACGCAATCCGGCGAGATGGACAAGACGTCCATCATCCGCGGCAATCCGCAAATGCAGGCGCTGATTCGCGCGGGGCGCGAGTTGGCGGGCCACCGCCCCTTGAACGAACTGTTCGAAGTCATCATGGACCTCTCCATGGAAGCAGTATTGGCGGGCCGCGGCGTCTTGATGACTCTCGAAGGCGGCGAACTGAGGGCGCGTGCAGCGCGCGGCGCCGGCTTCAAAATTTCCAACACCGTGCGCGACCGCGTAATCAAGGAAAAGGCCTCGCTACTGGTGCGCGACGCGCAGATGGACATGGCGCTCAAAGCGCAAATGAGCATCGTGCAACAATCCGTGCGCAGCATGATTGCCGTGCCGTTGCAAACCAATGACCGCGTCATCGGTCTGATTTATGTCGATTCTCCCGACATGATCCGCGAGTTCACGCGCGAAGACTTGGGGCTGCTCACGGTTATGGCAAACGTCGCGGCTATTCGCATCGAGCACGCGCGGCTCAACGAGATCGAAGTGGTGGAACGCGCCATGTCGAAGGAACTGGAGCAGGCCGCTCACATCCAAATGGGCCTGCTGCCCTCCGAGCCGCCCAAAGCGGAAGGGATGGATATTGCGGGCAGCACTTCCCCTTGCCGCACGGTCGGCGGCGACTACTACGACTACCTGGAGTTTCCGGATGGGCGAGTCGGGATGCTGGTGGGGGACGTTGCCGGCAAAGGGATGCCCGCATCGCTGCTCATGTCCAGCCTGCAGGCGCGCGTCAAAGTGCTGTTTGAGGAGGGCGACCGCCTGGCGGAGAAGATCACCCGCCTGAACAAAGCCACTACCGCGCACACTCCCGACAATCGCTTCATCACTTTTTTTATGACCGTCGCCGACCCCGCGACCGGCGAGCTGGTGTTCACCAACGCCGGGCACAATCCTCCACTGCTGGTGCGGGCCAAGGGCGGCTACGAGCAACTCGCCGGCGGTGGCATGATCCTGGGCATACTTCCCATGGCGCAGTATGAAGAGGTGCGCGTCAAGATGGAGCGCGGCGACACGCTGGTGCTGTTTAGCGACGGCGTCACCGAAGCCGTGAATCCATTGGATGAAGATTTCGGCGATCAGCGACTGGCGGAGTTGGTGGCCTCAATGAAGAATCGGCCGGCGCGCGAGATCATGGAGGCGGTCCACGCCGAAGTGGCGCGCTTCACGCAGGGCGCGCCGCCCGCCGACGATATTACGGTAGTGGTGGCCCGCCGCCTCTAGGCAGCGTATTCCAGACCAGGGCCACGGTCAGCGCAACCATAGTTACAGCGGTGGACCAAGCAACTACGTT
>CAZDGT010000282.1:0-20203 GCA_964504905.1 uncultured Bordetella sp.
CGCACACTTCATCGATGTCGAAGTGGACATGTACCCCGGCGCGGGGCGCGATTTCATCACCGTGGGGATGCCCGACGTCGCAGTCCGCGAGAGCCGCGAGCGCATTAAGAGCGCGCTGCTCAATTCGGGCTTCGGGTATCCCAATAAATCGGTAACTATCAATCTGGCGCCGGCCAATCTGAAGAAGGAAGGCGCGGGATTCGATCTGCCGATGGCGCTCGGCATCCTGGGCGCGATGGGTGTGGTGTCGCCTCCAGACGATCACTTGTTTGTCGGCGAGCTCTCGCTAGACGGCACACTACGCCCGGTGCGCGGCGCGCTATCGATCGCGGTGGCGGCGCGCAAGATGGGACTACGAAATTTGGTCGTGCCTGCCGAGAATGGTGCCGAGGCGGCCATCGCAGGCGGAGTGCGCGTGTTCGCCCTGCAGCACCTGGCGGAGGTGGTGACGTTCCTGCAGCAGCAGGATAAGTTCCAACCAGTGACAAGAACGCTGGGCGCTGGCACGGAAGAATGTAGTGCGGGGGCGCCCGATTTCAAAGATGTCCGAGGGCAGAACACTGCCAAGCGCGCGTTGGAAGTGGCTGCTGCCGGGTCGCATAACGTCCTGATGATCGGACCGCCGGGATCGGGCAAGACCATGCTGGCGAAACGCTTTCCGGGGATTCTGCCGCCGCTGACATTTCAGGAAGCCATCGAGACGACCCAAATCCACAGTGTCGCGGGAACATTGCCGAAGGGCTTGGGGATTTTGAGCGCGCGGCCGTTTCGCGCGCCGCACCACACGGTGTCGGACGCAGGATTGCTCGGAGGCGGATCGGGCATCCCGCGTCCCGGCGAGGTAAGCCTGGCACATCACGGTGTGCTGTTTTTAGACGAGTTGCCGGAGTTCGCGCGCAATGTCCTGGAATTGTTGCGTCAGCCGCTAGAGGAAAGATCGGTGTCGATAGCGCGTAGCAACATGACGCTCACTTTCCCCGCGAGCTTCCTGCTGATCGGCGCTCTCAATCCATGCCCTTGCGGCTTCTACGGCGACACCACTCGCGAGTGCCGCTGCACCGGAGCAATCATCCAGCGTTATTTGGGAAAACTTAGCGGACCGCTGCTTGACCGCATCGATCTGCACATTGAAGTACCCACGGTTCCATATCAAGAGTTACGCGGGAAAGACGGAGGCGTTTCGTCCGCCGCGATGCGTGAGCGAGTATGCGAGGCGCGCGACTTGCAGCAGAGGCGCGGCTACTACAACGCCCACATCCCGGCCGGCGAACTGCGCAAGCTGTGCGAGCTGGATGCGGCAGGCGAACGGACTTTAGAAATGGCGGTCCGGCGCATGGGACTGAGTGCTCGTGCGCACGACCGCATCTTAAAAGTGGCGCGCACCATCGCCGATTTGGATCATGCGGCAGGCGTCACGGCGAAGCATCTTGCCGAGGCCATGCAGTACCGCAGCTTGGATCGAAACTATTGGCAATAGTTGATCCGCGGTATACTTCGTGAAGCCGGGAAACGCAGCTTCGAGGAGCTTTACATGTCGCAGATGAAACAGATTTACATGGCAGGAATGGCGTTGTTGTTGGGGGCGATGCTACAAGCCCAGAGTCCGTCGTCGTTGCCGAATCCCTATCACGTAGACGAAACCTTCAAGCTGGAATTGCCTGCCGGGATGAATTCCCTGGGGTCGTTGTCCGCAGTGAAGTTGGGGGCCGACAACAACCTCTATGTGGTCCATCGTTGCACCACAGTTTCCTGCACGGGACATGACGATGTGCCAACGATTCTCGTAGCCTCGCAGCAGGGCAAGGCTCTCAAGAGCATGGGCGCGGGGCTGTTCGTGTGGCCTCATGGCTTCGCGGCGGCGCCGGATGGGACCGTGTGGGTTACCGATGCCGTGGCCACGAATGGAGTGGACAAGGACAATCCCAACAAAGGCCATCAGGTTTTCCATCTCGACAAAAACGGCAAGGTTATCGTTGCGCTCGGAAAAGCGGGCGTGACTGGAACCGGGCACGACACCTTTAACGCTCCCTCGGATGTCATCGTTGCGCCCAACGGAAGCATTTTCGTCGCGGACGGCCATGGGCCCGGAATGAACGCACGCATCGTCAAGTTCGACAAGAACGGCAAATACATCACGGAGTGGGGAACGCGAGGAGCGGGTCCCAGTCAATTCGAATTGCCGCACGCTATGGCGTTCGATTCCCAAGGGCGCTTGTTCGTCGCCGACCGCTCGAATAACCGCATCGCGATCTTCGACCAGGATGGAAAGTTTCTGATGGATTGGAAGCAGTTCGGCCGCCCGAGTGGACTCGCCATCGACAAGAACGACACGCTCTATGTCACTGATACCCAGACGACCAAGGACCGCCCTGGTTTCGAGAACGGCATCTATATTGGTAGCGCTAAAGACGGCAAAGTCACCGGCTTTATACCCAAAATCAAGCAATTCTCCACGTGGGAGGGTGCGGGTTCGGATCGCACCAACATGGAAGCCATCGGCGTCACTCCGGATGGCAGCGCAGTTTATGGCGGCGACAGCGGCTTATTGCGAGTTGTGAAGTTCGTTAAAAATAAATAATTCCCTAGGCCCCTTGACACCGTCGTCCGAAGGACTATGATTCCCTCGGAGGTCGTGATGGGACTGACTGACACCGTTCGTGCGGTTCTCGACCACAAAGGAATTGGCGTCTGCGCCGTGATGCCGGAGACGCCGGTCTACGAAGCCCTGGAAATCATGGCGGATAAAGACATCGGCGCCCTATTGGTGATGGAAGACGCCGATCTCTGTGGAATCTTTTCCGAGCGCGATTATGCGCGGAAGGTGATTCTGCACGGTAAGGCTTCGCGCGATACCACAGTGGGTGAGATTATGACCAGTCCCGCTGTGGTGGCGACGCTAGATCAGAGCGTTGACGACTGTATGCGCCTGATGAGCGACTGCCACATCCGCCATCTGCCGGTGGTGAGCCGGGAGGCTGTCATCGGGATGCTCTCGATCGGCGACCTGGTGAACTGGATCATCCGCCGCCAGGAGGAAGAAATTCATCACCTCCACCACTACATTGCGGGCAGTTACCCTGCCTGACCAGTAACCCCGAGCGCCGCGAAAGCGTTTAGATAGCAGTAGTGTTCACTCTACAGGAATTGGTGTGCGCGGCCGCCCTCGCAATGCAGCCTGGCCTCTTGTTCGCCCAGCAGGCACCCCCAGAACAACATCCGATAGATAAGCGAATCTTTGGAGTGCTGCCCAACTATCGGACAGCGGACGGCTCAGCTCCGTACGCTCCCATTTCTGCGAAGCGCAAGTTCTATATTGCTCGCAAAGATTCCTTTGACTACCCGATCTTCTTCCTCTCCGGAATCTTTTCCGCCTTCCATCAACTCGAAAACCAGCCTCCGGAATACGGGCAGGGATTGAAGGGTTTTGGAAAACGCTACGCCGCCTCGTTTGGGGATCTCTCGATCGGGAACTATATGGCCGAGGGGCTCTATCCGGCACTGCTGCGCCAAGACCCGCGCTATTTCCGCAAAGGGGCGGACGGGGGCAGCGCCTGGAAACGGACTGGCTATGCTCTGACACGCGTCCTGGTAAACCGCACGGACAAGGGGAACTGGAGCTTCAATGCGTCTGAATGGTTTGGCAACGGTACGGCCGTGGCAATTTCCAATCTCTACTATCCTGCCAATACGCGCAACGTAAGCGACAACGTCGAAAGGCTTGGTGTTCAAGTGGGCACGGATGCGTTTTCGAACATCCTCAAAGAGTTCTGGCCGGACTGGAAGCGCAAGTTAAGCAAGAAAAAATCCTGACGCGGCGTAATCCCGCGAGCCCACTTTGCTACAATCCGTTTCGATGAGCACAACGGGCGTCTACCCACCGAGCGGCGAGTTTGTCCGCCAGGCACACGTACAAGGCATGGAAGGATACCGCGACCTCTACAGGCGCGCGGAGCAGGATCCGGAGGCGTTCTGGGGTGATTTAGCGGCGCGTGAAATTCACTGGTTTGAACCTTGGAAGCAGGTGCTGGATTGGAAACCGCCGTTTGCGCACTGGTTCGTAGGTGCGAAAACCAACGTCTCCTATAATTGTCTGGACCGGCATGCGGCATCCCATCGCAAGAACAAGGTCGCGATCCTGTGGGAAGGCGAACCGGGCGAACAGCGCTTCATCACGTACCAGGAATTGCTGCGGCTGGTATCGCGCTTCGCCAATGTGCTGAAGGCGCGCGGGTACAAGGCGGGGGACCGCTCGATTATCTACATGCCGATGGTCCCGGAGTTGCCTATCGCCATGCTGGCGTGCGCGCGGCTGGGAATCACGCACAGCGTGGTGTTCGGCGGATTCTCCGCCGAGGCCCTCAAAGCCCGTATTCAGGATCTGGGCGCGACTCTGGTGATCACGGCGGATGGTGGCTTCCGTCGCGGCAAAGAAGTGAAGCTGAAACCGGCCGTCGACGAGGCACTGCTGGAGTGCCCGGGCGTGCGCGACGCGATCGTCTATAGACGTACAGGCTCGGATACCGCAATGCAAGCAGGCCGCGATTCCTGGTGGCACGATTTGGACGGGGCGCTGACCGGACCCGACGCTGAACATTGCCCCGCCGTTCCGCTCGATAGCGAGCACCCATTGTTCGTGCTCTACACGTCGGGTACCACCGGGAAACCAAAAGGAATCTTGCACACCACGGGCGGCTACCTGACGCACGTGACCGCAACCATGAAGTGGGTCTTCGATATCAAAGACGAAGACACCTATTGGTGTTCCGCCGATATTGGTTGGGTGACGGGGCACAGCTATATCGTCTATGGGCCGCTCTCGGCAGGTGCCACTTCGGTGATGTACGAGGGCACTCTGGACCATCCGCAATTCGACCGCTGGTGGCGGTTAGTCGAGAAGTATCGCGTGAACATTTTCTACACGTCCCCAACGGCGATCCGCGCGCTGATTCGCCAAGGCGACCAATGGCCAAATGCGCACGATCTTTCGAGCCTGCGCTTACTCGGGTCTGTGGGCGAACCGATCAATCCGACGGCCTGGGAGTGGTATCAACGCGTCATCGGCAAGGGACGCTGTCCCATTGTCGATACGTGGTGGCAAACCGAAACCGGAGGAATCCTCATTGCGCCGATGCCTGGAGCGGTGCCCGCGAAGCCCGGCTCCGGCACGCTGCCCATGCCCGGTATCATTCCCGACATTGTGGATTTTCACGGCTATCCCGTAGAGCCGGGGCATGAAGGCTTCCTGATCCTGCGCCGCCCCTGGCCCGGCATGATCCGCAATATCTGGGGCGATCCCGAGCGTTTCAAGGAACAATACTGGAGCAAGGTCCCCGGCGCCTATTTCACAGGCGACGCCGCGCGCTGCGATCACGACGGCTACTACTGGATTCTGGGCCGCGTCGACGACGTAATGAACGTGAGCGGCCATCGGCTGAGCACGATGGAAGTGGAGTCCGCACTTGTGAAGCATCCGGTGGTGGCGGAAGCGGCCGTGGTGGGCAAGCCCCATGAGATCACCGGGCAGGCGGTGTGCTGCTTCGTGACGCTCAAGAAAGGCCAGGGCGGCGACCACGAGAAACTGGGTCAGGAGCTGCGCCAGTGGGTAGCCCACGAAATCGGCGCTTTCGCGCGCCCCGAGGAGATCCGTTTCACCGACGCGCTTCCCAAGACGCGCAGCGGCAAGATTATGCGCCGCCTCTTGCGGGAAATCGTTACTTCACATACGGTTACGGGAGACGTGACGACCCTCGAAGACCTGAGCGTAGTCACGAATCTGGCGGCGCAGCAGGACGAAGACTAGATTATGGTAGTATGGCATTATGGCCGCCAGAAAGATGACATTTTCTCTGCCGGAAGAATTGGCGACTCGGTTGGTCAAAAGGGTTCCTGCCCGCGAACGGTCCCGGTTTCTGGCCCAAGTTTTGGAAAAGAGCCTGCGCGAGAATGACGAATCCCTCATTCGAGCTTGTCTGATAGCGAATCAGGACCCCGATGTTAAGGCGATCGAAGAAGAGTGGGACGAGATTCGCGACGTGATAGAGGAGCCGTGGAGTGACGCCCCGCCGCGGTGAGGTCTGGTGGGCGGCGCTCGATCCAACGATTGGCTCCGAGATTGCTAAGACGCGGCCTTGCGTTGTGATGACCCGCGACCTGGTCAACCAATACCGGCGCACCGTAGTTGTTGTACCGATCTCGAGTTCTCCTAAGGCCAGCCCTCCGATTCTGGTCGCAGTAAATTGCGCGGGGAAACCTGCTGTCGCCGTTGTCGATCAAATTCGGGCCATCGCCAAGGAACGGCTGCAAAACCGTTTGGGAGTTCTCACTGAACCGGAGATGGACGCGATTGGAGAGGCTCTGCAACGGGTTCTTGAGTTGAATTGACGCAATGCAACATGTGGTCATTCTGGGCGGGGGGTTCGGCGGGCTTTACGCCGCCAAGGCTTTGAGCGGTCACGCGAAGGTCACGTTGATTGACCGCCGCAACTTTCATTTGTTCCAGCCGCTGTTGTATCAAGTCGCAACCGGCTCGCTCTCGCCGGGGGAAATCGCGGCTCCGCTGCGGTCGCTGTTACGCGGACATCGCGATACGTTTGTCGTGCTGGACGAGGCGGTGGACCTCGATGCCCAGAATCGCCGCGTCGTGCTGGCGCGGGAGGCGCCGATCACGTACTCACATTTGATCGTGGCCACGGGCTCGGGCAATCATTACTTCGGACATGACGACTGGCCCGCTATAGCGCCGGGGCTCAAGTCCATCGAAGATGCCACCGCGATGCGCCACAAGATCCTCTACGCCTTCGAAGCCGCCGAGCGAGAACCAGATCCCGCCGCTCGGCGTGCGTGGCTGACTTTTGTGGTGGTAGGCGCTGGTCCTACCGGTGTGGAACTGGCAGGCGCGCTGTCCGAGATCGCCCGCGACACGCTGCGGCGCGATTTCCGGAAGTTTCGCCCAGAGGAGGCGCAGATTCTGCTACTTGACGGCTCGCCTCACGTGCTGCAGACATATCCGGTGGACCTGTCGGAGCAAGCCGCCCGGCAACTGATACGGCTGGGCGTCCGTCCACGCACCCGCGTCCAGGTTGTGGCGATTGACGCTGAGGGCCTTACGCTGGGCACGCCAGACGGGGAAGAGCGGCTGGCCTCGCGCACCGTGTTGTGGGCCGCGGGAGTAAAGCCATCCCTCTTCGGCCGTGTTTTGGCTGAGCGCGCCGGAGCGAAGCTGGATCGACAAGGACACGTGATGGTGGGGCCGGATCTCTCCGTCCCGGGCCACCCTGAGATTTTCGTCATCGGCGATCTGGCGTTGATCGAGCAGGACGGAAAACCGCTACCGGGAGTGGCGCCGGTGGCGATGCAACAAGGCCGCTACGTGGCGGGATTGATCCGCGCGCAGGCGGAAGGCCGAACCGTTCCGCCCTTTCGATATCACAACAAAGGCAACCTCGCGGTGATCGGGCGCGCGGCTGGAGTCGCCGATTTTGGCCGTCTGCATTTCCACGGCTGGCCGGCGTGGCTGCTCTGGCTGTTCGTTCACCTGATGTATCTGGCGCAGTTTCGCAATCGCTTGCTCGTGTTCATCCGCTGGGGATTTCAGTACCTCAGCTTCGATCGCGGCGCGCGGTTGATTACGGGCGATTAGTTCTGCAGCAAGGGCCGCAGTCCCCGGACGTCCTTTACGGTTTCCAGCGCGAGAATCGTCTGGATCAACTTGCCGGATTTTTCCGCTCCCAAGCCGGGCGTGAGCAACTCGCGGGCTTTCGCCACAACCTCTTCGCGAGTCATAGGATTTTCCGCCGTGCCGCGCACCGCTTCCACGCGCTCGCTTAACTGGGTACCGTCCGCGAGCGTAATTTCAACGATCGAGATCCGCCGTGGGCTTAGCTTTTCGAGCTCCGCATCGAATACCAATTGCACCTTGGCGCGCTGGCGCAGTACGGCGGCATCCTGCATGCGAGGCTTGTCATGGGCCGCCGCGAACGACGCAGTTTTGTCGAGCAGCATGACCGCCACCATATGCTGCAGGCTGATATCCGGCATCTCACGATTGTTCACGGTGTTGGCGCTGCTCGACGCGATGCGAACCACGACTTTCTGCACCTGATCCGCTTCGAACGGATGTTTCTTGCGAATGAGCTCGATCGCATCCAGCGGGGCCTGAATGGGCGAACCCACCGTCCACTTCTTGATATTGGTCCGGGTAACTTCGTAGCGTTCGCCCAGCTTATCGATCAGCCCCTCCGGGTTGGCTTTGGGATTGAACGCCATGAGGAAGTTATCGGAGCCGGCCATGATATCGTCGACTCCGGTGCCGCCAAGCTGAATCAGCAATGCGGCAGTAACTCCGTTGCGTGCAGGAAGTCCGGCGAAGACCAGGGATTTCTCGATGTGGTCCGTGTCGCGCTGCCACGCGGCGATCCCTGCGGCTTGCTGTGACGCGTAATCCAGCACCCAGCGCATCTGCTGAGGGTTCAGGCCGGCAGCACACCCCGCTGCGGCAGCGGCGCAAAATGTGCCTGCGATGCTGTGAGAGCTGCGGTGGGTCTCCATCTGATAGGCGAGGCCCCCGAGCGTCATTGTGACCCGCGTACCGACGTCATAGCCGAGCGCGACCGCTCGCAGCAAGCGCGTACCATCGATACCAAACTGCTCGCCAGCCCCTAGCGCCGCAGAAACGGTTGCGCAGCCGGGATGCGATTGCGAAGGGGCGTGCGAATCATCAGTTTCATCGGAATGAGCGAGCATTCCGTTGACCATGGCCGCTTCGATTGGACCACACACGAGATTCGATCCGACTATGGTGGCTGTCTTCTCGCCTGAGTGGGCTCTCGCCATCGCCAGTGCGACCTTGCCGGGAGGCAGTTCCGCGCCCGAGACCATCGCCGCCAGGGTATCCAGAATGTGATGTTTAGTTTTCTCGATTACTTCTTCCGGGAGCGACCTTCTGGCCGCCTCGGCCATATAGTTGCCCAGCTTGAGAATCACAGGGCTGGGCGGATTCGCGGCGCGCAGACGCGCCGGCAATGCAGTTCCGGCGACGAGTGCACCTGCACTTTTGAGAATGTCGCGACGAGTGGCTGTAAACATGACGGATTGGTCTCTCCCCAAGCTACACTGAAATTCAGTGGAGCGTTTTTTCGTCAGAAATTTCGGATGCCGGGCCTCGCAAGCCGATGGCGCGGCGATTGAGGCCGGATTGGCAGCTAAGGGGCTTGCATCGACGGCGGAGATCCAAGACGCAGATCTGGTGGTGCTGAATACATGTACAGTCACCGCGACGGCGGATGACGAAGTGCGGCAGGTGGTCCGGCGCATCCATCGCGAGAAGCCGGGCGCACGCATCCTGATCACCGGTTGTTACGCGCAGCGTGCTCCAGAGGAACTGGCCGTGCTCGAGGGCGTAAGCTTAGTGGTCGGCAATTCCCACAAGACCCGCATTCCCGAATTCGTCACGGCCGCGGATTATCACGGGCAGATTGAAATCGGCGACATTTTCGCGCAGACCGATTTCCTTTCGGCGCCGGTGGAGGACGCCGCTGGAGACCGCACGCGCCCCAACCTCAAGATCCAGGACGGCTGCAATAACCGCTGTTCGTTCTGCATCATTCCTTATGTCCGTGGCCGCAGCCGCAGTGCGCCCGCGGAGAGCGTTGTGGAACAGGTGCGCACTATGGCGGTGAAATACCGAGAAGTCGTGCTGAGCGGTATCAACCTAGGCCGCTGGGGTCGCGACTTCGGAGGGCGGATTCGGCTGGCCGATCTTGTCCGCCGCCTGTTGGACGAGACTCCCATCGAGCGGTTGCGCCTAAGTTCCGTTGAACCGATGGATTTCTCGGATGACTTACTCGAACTGATGGCTGGTTCACCTCGCATTGCCAAACACGTGCACGCTCCTTTGCAATCCGGGTCGGACACTGTGCTGCGCCGCATGCATCGCAAATATCGGCCGCGACATTACGCGGACCGCATCCTGAAAGCTCGCGCGTTGATGCCGCAGTGTGCCGTTGGCGCCGATGTGATGACTGGCTTCCCCGGCGAAACCGACGACGAATTTTCCCAAAGCTACGCTTTTATCGAAAGCCTGCCGTTCACGTATCTCCATGTGTTCACGTATTCCGAGCGTCCAGGGACTCCGGCCGCCGAGTCGGTAGCGCAGGTTCCGGTTGCGGTGCGGAAGCAGCGGACACATGCTTTGCGCAACATGGCCGCACGCAAGAATTTAGAGTTCCGGCGTTCTATGGTCAGGAAAAAGCTGTCCGTGGTGACACTGGATAACGGCGGAGCGCTGAGCGACAACTACTTGAAAGTTGCGCTGACCGTGCCGCGCGCTGCCAATCGGATCAAAGAGATTCGAATCGGCGGGCTGACTTCGGATGGAGTCTGCGAACTGGGGACGCTGCCCCTGTTTGGGTAGGCTAGAGGGCCGACGGCGGTAAACGGGTCTCGAGCGACAAGACGCGATCTTCCAGGACGGAAAGCCGCAGCTTCAGATCGTACTCGCTGACTTCGACATTGTGCACTCGCGCGTTCTGACCCTTCGCATAGCGATGAAACTCCGTTGACAGGTTGGTCTCAATTTGCCGCATGGCATCGACGAGTTCGTCTTTTTGCGAACGCATATCCGTTCTCAGACCCTGTAGGCCCGACTCAAATTCTGCTCGCGTTACTGGTTTTCCGCTGTCCATCCCGTTTCCCCCACCATTATTGTGCGTTCCAGCCGCTACATCTCTCGCCGATTCTCCAGGGATTTCGAGATCGTAACCTCATCGGAAAACTCGATGTCGCTGCCCACGGGAATGCCCATGGCGATGCGCGTTACCTTCATCCCCAGCGGCTTCAGCAGGCGTGAAAGATAGACGGCAGTGGCCTCGCCCTCGACGGTGGGATTCGTCGCCAGAATGATTTCCTGCGCCTCGCCGCGCGCAATGCGGTCCAGCAGGCCTTTGATCTTGAGTTGCTCCGGACCAATGCCGCGCAGCGGAGAAATCGCTCCGTTGAGCACATGATAAATGCCGGGGAACGTGCGCGTCGTTTCAAACGGCAGGATGTTGTGTGGTTCTTCCACCACGCAAATCTGCGTCCGGTCGCGGCTGTGATCGCGGCAGTAGGGGCATAGCTCGGAATCGCTGATGTTGTTGCACTCGGAGCAAATGCCCAGGTTATCTTTGACGTCGAGCAGCGCCATAGCCAGACGCGCGGCATCATCGCGGGCCGAACGCAGCACATGGAAGGCTAGCCTCTGCGCGGACTTCTGCCCCACACCGGGCAGGCGCCGGAACTCATCGATCAAGCGCTGTAGTGGCGCGGCAAAGTCGGGCATGAATGCTTAGAACAGTCCGGGAGGCAGCCCCAGGCCGCCGAGCATGCCGCTCATCTTCTTCTGGCTCTCTTCATCGACCTTTTTAGTGGCCTCGTTGCAGGCCGCCTGCACCAGATCCTGCAGCATCTCGACGTCGTTCGCCACCTCCGGGTCGATTTTGACGCCGGTCACGTTCTTGTGGCCGTCCATCTTGATGGTCACCATGCCGCCGCCAGCGGAGCCTTCGACGCGAATCAGTGCGACCTCTTCCTGCATCTTCTGCTGCATCTTTTGGGCCTGCTGCATCATGGCCTGCATGTTTCCGGGCATCTTCATGTCGTCCTCCAATCGCGCACTACGTGTCTTTCAAATTTCTGACGGTACGCACCTGCGCGTCCGGGAAAATCTCTTGAAATCGCTTCACTTCTGGATGCGAGAGAGCGCGCGCCGTGGCCTCGTCCTCACGCTTTGGCGCGGCAGCCGCTACCGGCGCCGTTGGACGCGCAGCGTCCCCCACTTTGATGGTCACGCGGACCGGCCTTCCCGCTATCCGCTTCGCCGCCGCTTCGAAATCCGCCTGCTTGAGATAGAGCTGATACATCTTGGGAGTCGTGAAGACCAGCTCAGCAGGCGACTCAGCCAGCTCCGAATGCTCGAGCGCATCGGCGACATGAGTAAGCTTGGCTTCGAGCAATGCCGCGTGGAGACGAGACCGCAAGTCGCCGCCGGCGAGTGGCATAGCTTGTGGAGCCGCTACCGGGGTGGGTTTTGCGGGAGTGCTGCTCCGTGGCGCGCTGCTAGTGCCCAACCCGGCAATTGCCTCCTCGATGGGCTGCAATTTGCCGGCCTGCACCATGCGCAACAGCCCCATCTCCAGGTGCAGTCGAGGCTGCAACGAGCTTTGCAGGTCGCGGAATAGATCCAGTGAAAGCTGTAGGTACCGCGTCAAGTCTTCTTCGCTGAAGGGCGCTGCCGCCTCGGCTAACTTCTGCTGCTCGGCCTGAGATGCCGCGATAAGGCGCGTCTCGCCGCCCGCGATTTTCACCACGGCCAGATTTCGGAAGTGCCGCGCCAGTTCTCGCGCGAAATGCTGCAGGCTGCGGCCATTGGCCTCCAGCTCGGCGACCACATCGAACATCTTTTGCGAATCGCGCTCCACCAAAGCGCTGGTCACGCGCCCCAGCGACTCCAGTGAAAACATGCCGAGCAGCGCTCGCACTTCAGCGGCGTCCAGCTTATTTCCGCAACACGCAATGGCCTGATCCAGCGCCGACAGCGAATCCCGTACGCTGCCCTCGCCTGCGCGCGCCAGCACCGCAACCGCGTCCGGATCGGCAGTGATGCCCTCCTGGGCCATGATCCATTCCATACGCGCGACTAACTCCGCGAAATCCACCGACCGGAAGCTGAACTGCTGGCAGCGCGACACAATCGTCGAAGGAATCTTGTGCGACTCCGTGGTGCACAGGATAAATACCACCCATTCGGGCGGCTCCTCCAGCGTCTTGAGCAGCGCGTTGAAGGCTTCGCTGGTGATCTGATGCGCTTCGTCGACGATAAAAACCTTGTAGCGGTCGCGGGCCGGCCGGAAGCGGACGCTCTCGCGCAGCTCGCGCATCTCATTGATGCCGCGATTCGACGCCGCGTCGATTTCGATCACGTCCATCGACGATCCGCTGGCGATCTCCAGGCAACTGGCGCATTTTCCGCAGGGAGTAGGCGTCGGACCGTTCTCGCAGTTCAGGCAGCGCGCGAAAATGCGCGCGACGGTGGTCTTGCCGGTGCCCCGCTGGCCCGAAAATATATAGCCGTGCGCGATTCGCCCCTGCGTGATCGCGTTTTCGAGCGTGGTTTTGACGTGTTCCTGGCTGATCAACTCGTCAAATCCCTGCGGCCGGTACTTACGAGCGATGACTTGGTACATGTGGGAAGTTACTGTGTGCTAAGCGGATATGCCAGACCCCGGGTGATCCGCGGCACACGGGTTAAACCGCTACCGTTGCTTCCTTCCGGACCTGGCGGGGTTTGCAGCCGCCCGTTGCACGAAGCCCGGAGCCTGACAACTTCCTATGCTAGCAGATCGGTCAAAATCGCTCGTCCGAGCGCTTACTTCTTCTTCGCTAACGGAGCGATTTGAAACAGGTCATCGGTCAGATCCTGATTGAATGTGACCGCATCCGCAAAAATCTGGTAGACCTTCTCGCCGTTGCGCTCGCGGGTGATCTGCTGCGGCCATTGGATACCGTTGTTTTCGCGATAGCGGTCAAAGCGGCTGACTTCCTCGTCGCGCTCCTTGGTTTTCGCGTCCAACCGGAAGAAAGACTGCTTGACTGGCAGTTTGGTGGTCTGGTGGAAGTACACACGCACGGTGAAATTCTCGGCGTCAATAACATCGACCACTTCCACGGGCAGGCGGTCGACCACATCCGAGCCCTTCGATTCAAACTCCATGCCCCGCTCGTGCAGCCGCTGCCGCAAGATATAGAAAATATTGTGCAAAGTGGAATTGCGATAGCGGTCGAAATCTTCCTTGGGAAGCGCTTTCGGCCCGCGATACGTGATATTTGCACCTTCATCTTCGCGCAGCACTACCGCCGAGTCCTCATTCTTGCCAAAGGACTGGCGCTCGCGCACGCCCAGTTCATGGGCCGATTTCGCCGGATTTACCGTTAGATAGCGCGTATAGATCTTGGCGATCGAAAGCCCCGAGAGCCGGTCGCGGTAAAAAGAGTAAGCCCGTCCGGTTTCGATACGATCCTGCATTTGAAGAAATTTGTCACCGCCCAAGGCTGCGACGGCATCGTCGATCACTTTTTTGCCGCGAGCGTCCGCTGGAGTGTCGGCGAAGGAAATCCCGGTGAACAATATGGAGATCAGAAGACGATTCATCATTGTTTTGGAATGCTCAAGTCGATTTTTTCGATGGGGCCGGCCGCGCTCAATGGTTTGCCGAAATCCTTCGGATTCCCCACCGCGATGATGCTGAGGTTTGCCGGATCAATGTGCTGCTTGAACACCCGGAGTACATCCGCACGCGTCACGGCCGCGACTTTCTTCTGGTATTCCAACAGGAAATCTTTCGGGTAGCCGAAATACTCATACATCATCACGCGGTTGAGCGTCTTGGCAGGGCTGTCAAAAAAGAACACGAAGCCATTGAGCACGGCGTCTTTGGCGGTTTTGAGTTCCTGTTCCGTCACTTCTGTCGTGCGCATCTTCTCCACTTCGGCGCGCGCGGCGAGTATCGCGTCCGTGGTACTTGCCGATTTCGTGCTCCCCACAATGCGGAACGTGCCTGGGTGATCGTAAGACGCGCCCCAACCCGCGCCAATCGAATACGCGAGACCCAATTTCGTGCGGATCTGCGACATCAAGCGGCTGGTGAACCCGCTGCCCAGAATATTTGCTGCGACTTCGAGAGCGGGGTAATCCGGGTCACGGAGGGTACCGCCCAACAATCCCAGGGAAAAGAAAGTTTGCGTGACATCGGATTTCTCGGCCAGGAAAACTCCGGGCGCTGCCTTGGCCGTCACTTTGGGAAACGGCGGCACGGCCGGCTGCTCCGGCGTCCAATCGGCAAAGAGGTTTTCGAGCTGATCCTTCATTTCGGCCGCTGAAAAATCACCGTACACGGCCAGGATGATGTTCTTCGGAAAATAATAGCGGTGGTAAAACTGCTGCAAGTCTTCCCGTTTGATGCGCGCGATATCCGCGTGTTCGATCGACCACCCGTAGGGCGTGTCGCGCCCGTAGAGGATGCTCGATATCTCCCGCTCGGCGATGCCCTGGGGATCGTCATTACGGCGATCGATCCCGCTATGCATCTGCGAGATCGTGAGATCGATCTTGTCCTGACGGAATTCCGGATCGGTCATCACATCTTTAAAGACGCGCAATACCGTTCCAGCGGTTTCCTTCAGACCAGAAAAACTGATGCTGGCGGTGGTCTCACCCATGCTCGATTCCACTGACGCCGCGATGTTCTCCAGTTCCTCGTCTATCTGATCCCCAGTCTTAGCGCGTGTGCCACCCGCACGCAGAACATCCGCCATCACACTCGAAAGCCCGCGCTTGTCCGGTGGATCGAATAAGTTGCCGGTACGGACCAGAGCCAGACCGCTGATCAGCGGGAGCTCGTGATCTTCAAGCAGCAACACTCGCATCCCATTCTTCAATGTGAAAGACTGCGGCTCAGGAATCTTCACTTGCTTGAGCGGTGGAAACACTAATTGTTGATAAGAGGGAATCGTTTGCGCCAGGCCCGCCGCTGTGAAAAATGCGGCCAAGAAAATCCGCCGGGTCATTTCGCGCCGCCTTCCGGAACAAATGTGTAAGCCACCGTCCGGTGCTCCGGCACCAAATAGGTTTTGGCGGCGCGCTGCACATCGTCTGCCGTCACTTTGTCGTAGTCTTCGAGCTCGGTAAACAGCTTGCGCCAATCGCCGTAGTTCACGTAGTAGCTGCACAGCTCGGACGCGAGCCCCGAGTTGCTGCCCAACTTGCGGATCAATTCGGCGCGCAACTTGGTTTTGACACGCAGCAAAGTCTCCGCATCCACCTTCGTAGTCTTCACCTGTTCAATGATTTGGTACACTTCTTTCTCGTTCTCCTCTACGGAGTGCCCGCTCGAGGGCGCCACGAAGAACAGGAACAGCGATGGATATTTTCCGCCCGGGAATTCCGGCTGGCTGCCCGCGCCCAGTGCCATCTGCTTATCCCGCACCATGTCTTTGTAAATAAGGCCGGTGCGGCCATCGGAAAGCACTGCATCCAGCACCGCCAAAGCCGCGTCGTCAGCCGAACGCTGGTCCGGACGTTTGTAGGCGATGATCAGGAAAGGCTGCGCTGGCGAAGAGACCGTCGTGCGCTTTTCGCCCTCCTGAAGCGGTTCCTCGGTGCGATACTGTGACGGCAGAGGGCGCGCCGTGAGTCGTCCGAAATACTTCTCGGCCAGCCGCCGGGCCTCTGCTGGATTGACATCCCCTGCAATGCCCAGCGTCATGTTCGCGGGCACGTAGTATTGCTTGTAAAATCGTTCCGCGTCGGGCCGCCGGAAGTGCTCGATGTCGCCGGCCCAGCCTCCGGGCATGTTGCGATACGGATGCGCTGCGTAGGCCGTAGCCGTCAGCGCCTCAATCAGCTTGCCCTGCGAACTGGATTCCACGCGCATGCGGCGCTCTTCGCGCACTACGTCACGTTCCTTATAAAACTCGCGGAATACCGGACGCAGGAAACGCTCCGATTCCAGCAAAAACCAAAGCTCGATACGGTTGGAAGGAAAACTGTAGAAATAGTTGGTGGAGTCCTCGCCAGTGCTGGCGTTCATATCCACTCCGCCATTGGATTCCACCACGCGATCGTACTCGTTCGATTCCACGTAGCTGGCCGCCTTCTCCATGGCGGCTTCGAGCTCGGCCTGGATCGCGGCCACCTTCTTGGCGTCGGCGTGAGGGCCTTTGTTGCGCTCGGCTTCCAGCCGGTCGTAGACGCGCTCCACTGCATCCATCGCAGCCTTCTCGGCTACCCAATTCTTGGTGCCTATGGCGGGAGTGCCTTTAAAGGCCATGTGCTCGAACATATGCGCCAAGCCGGTCTGGCCGCCGGGGTCGTCCACTGAGCCGACGTTCAGGTAGGTGTGGAACGAAACTACCGGTGCATCGTGGCGCTCAATGACGATGAAGTGCAGTCCGTTCGCGAGCGTGAACTCTGTCACCTTCTTTTCGAAAGCCTTCTGCAGCTCGGCGACAGACTGCGCCGCCAGCAGGCATGGCAGCAGCAGGAAAAGCAGGAGACGAGGCCTCATGACTCCAGGGTAACAAGGTCCGCGTAGATGCTGGTTTGGTTTAAGCTGTCATCGCCATGCGCTGTTCCCGGTCGAGAACCTGCGCCAGTTCGCGCAACAATGCGCCGCCATCCCCGCGATAGGCGCTGCCATGCTGGCAGGCGAGGGTCGTCGGTTCGAGCGCGGCCAGCCGTTCGAGAATAGCGATGCTGTTGGTTCCGTGCGCGTAGTAGTCCATGGCTTTTCGCATGCTTTCACTTGCCGTCAACACTTCCGATTCGGTGACTGGCGGTGTATCCGCACCGGGCTGCGTTAACAGATCGCCGCAGAGCAGGGTACCGCTGGTCTTGTCGAATAGCACGCCGCAGTCCCAGCCGTGTGGCACGTGAGGCGTGTAAATCCACTGCATGGTCTTGCGGCCTATGGCAAACTCTTCGCCGTCGGCCAAGCCGCGAGGTAGCCGGTCAGCGTAATCCTGTAACGACGTCAGCACTCCGAGATGACTGGCAAACGGCACCGCTTGCGGAGCGGCGGTTAGGAACTCGTTCATGGCGCCGGATTCGTCGCCCTCGAAATGCGAGTAGCCGACGTGCCGCAGGCGATCCAGCGGAGTAACCTTCGCAATAGCCTCGGATACGAAGGGAAACCAGCGCCGCCAACCGGTATGGAACACCAGTGGCTCGTCGTCTAACACCAGGTATTGGCTCAGGTTGAAGCCTCCGGGGATGGCGTCGATCATCAACGGCGTGTTGATGCGGTAAATGCCCTCAGCGACTTCGTCGATCTTGGTTCCAGTGTGTGGGTTGGTGAGCATGTCTTTTCCTCTGATCGGATGTGTAACGAACGGGCTGTCCGTTACACATGTTTAGCAGAGTGTTATATTCGATTTTCGTGGAGACCGTCGAAGACGCGGAGTTGGTTAGGGAAATCGCCTCGTTGCGGCCCGGAGAAGCTCGCGAAGCCGAGGCTGAACTCTACCGCCGCCTCGCTCCGCGTGTGTGGCTCTACGGCTTGCGGCACCTCCGCGACGGGGCTGCAGCCGACGACTTGACGCAACAGGTTCTGCTGATTGCCATCGAAGGGCTGCGAGCAGGCCGCCTGCGAGAACCGGACAAGCTCGCATCCTTTGTGCTGGGTACCTGCCGCATGGTGGTGCTCGATTTGCGGCGCGGAGCGCAGCGTCGGGAGCGATTGCTTGGCCAGTTTGAGGGAGATCTGCCGGTGGCGGCCGCCTCGGTAGAGCCCGTGTTAGATAAGGAACAGCTCACGCGCTGCTTACAAGCACTGGCCGAGAGGGAGCGTACCGTAATCGTTCTGACGTTTTATGACGAGCAGACCAGTGGTACGGTAGCCGGTCTCTTGGGAGTCTCCGAGCCTAATGTGCGTGTGATCCGCCACCGAGCCATCGGCCGCCTGAGGCAATGCATGGGAGGCCAGCCATGAGCGCCTCGCGATATGCGCATCCCTTAGAGACGGGGGTGCTTTCCGATTATTGGATCGGGGACATGACGCCCGCGGATCAGGAACGAACTGAACTACATTTGCTTGAATGCGACGAATGTAGCGGCCGCTTTCGTGAGATCGTGCTGTTGGCCGACGGCACCCGGCAGTTAGCTCGCGAGGGGGCGCTACGAGTTATTCTGAACCAGACATTCCTCGATCGGGCCACGCAGGAGGGCCTGCAGATTCGCCAGTACAGTCCTCCCGCGGGCGGTGGAGTGCGGTGCACGGTTACGCAGAACGACGATCTGGTAGTCGGTCGGTTGCAGCTCGCGAACGATGTTGACGTCAGCACTGTCGAGAGTTTGGACTTGGCGATGTGCGATCGGGACGGCCATGAGATGACGCGGCTCCGTGCCGTGCCCTTCGATACAATCTCGAAAGAAGTCATCTTCAACGAACCCATCGCCCGGTTGCGCACATTCACTTCAGAAGTGCTGGTGGTGAAGATGTTTGCTGTCGATCCGAGAGGCGAACGCTTGCTGGGTCAGTATACGTTCAACCACTACGCAAGTTGATACAGCCTACTTGCCCATGATTTCGGATTCTTTGGCCTTGGACGCCGCGTCGATTTTCTGGATGTGGGCGTCAGTCATCTTCTGCACGTCGTCCAGCGCCCGCCGTTCCTCGTCCTCGCTGATGAGCTTGTCCTTCAGCAGCTTCTTCAGGCTTTCATTGGTGTCGCGGCGGATGTTGCGCGCGGCCACCCGATGGTCCTCGGCCACGCCATGGAGGCGCTTCACGATTTCCTTGCGGCGCTCCTCGGTCAAGGGCGGCACGGGTACGCGGATCAGCTTTCCGTCGTTGGCCGGATTTAGGCCCAGGTCTGAACCTCGAATGGACTTCTCAATGGCGGCAATCTGCGAGACGTCCCAGGGCTGAATGGTGATGAGCGAAGGCTCTGGCACGTGCAGATTGGCCACCTGGTTGAGCGGCGTAGGCGTGCCGTAGTAATCCACCTTGATGTTGTCGAAGATGGCTACCGACGCGCGTCCGGTGCGGATGCTGGCAATGGCGTGCTGCAAATCCGACAGCACTTTGTCCATACGGGTCTTTGAGTGCGCCTCCAGCTCTTTGACGCTTTGGAAGGCGTGGTTTGCCGGGGCTTGCGGTTCTGGTTTCATAAGACTTCTTTGACCTCAGGAAATCAGGGTTCCGATGGGTTCGCCCATCGCCATACGCATTATATTGCCGTATACGTTCAAGTTGAAGACCACAATGGGCAGTTTGTTGTCCCGGCACATGGCCACCGCGGAGGCGTCCATTACACGCAGGTTTTTTGCCAGGACCTCGGAGTAGCCGATCTCCTGGAAGCGCACAGCATCGTTATTCTGCAGAGGGTCTTTATCGTACACTCCATCGACGCGCGTAGCTTTGGCGACGATATTGGCGTGGATCTCAAGGCCGCGCAGCGTAGCCGCGGTGTCGGTCGAAAAATACGGATTGGAAGTGCCTGCCGCGAAGATCACGATCCGGCCCTTTTCCAGATGCCGGATGGCTCGCCGCCGGATATAGGGCTCGGCCACCTCATTCATGGTGATGGCGGTCATCACACGCGTCGGCACGCCTTGCTGCTCCAGCGCGTCCTGCAGCGCCAGTGCATTTATCACCGTGGCCAGCATGCC
>CAZDGT010000283.1:0-29481 GCA_964504905.1 uncultured Bordetella sp.
GCCCGCCCACGAAAAAGGGCTGGAACTCACCTATGAAGTGACGTCCGAGGCGACGCGGCGGGTGAGAGGCGATTCCCAGATTCTGCGCCAGGTGCTGATCAATCTCCTCGGCAATGCCATCAAATTCACAGACCAGGGCGAAGTGGTTTTGCGCGCCTGGCAGGTTTCTGGCCCCGATGCGGAGGATCGCACGATGCTTCAATTCTCAGTGAGCGATACCGGGATTGGCATTCCCGCCAATAAACAGCAGGGAATCTTCGATGCGTTCGTGCAAGCCGACGGCTCGAACACGCGGCAGCATGGTGGCACCGGCTTGGGCTTGGCCATCTCTTCGAGTCTGGTGGAGCTGATGGGCGGGACCATTTGGGTGGAGAGCGAAGTTGGTAAGGGCAGCACTTTTCACTTCACGGCGCGCTTTGGCCGTGTGGCGGAATCTCATTCCGTGCAAGCGCATCCCGGCGTGGAAGACCTCTCAGGATTGCCGGTGCTGGTGGTGGACGATAATGCTACGAATCGGAGGATCTTGATGGAGACTCTGAAGCGCTGGGGAACCAATCCGGTGGAAGCCGCCAGCGGGTTTCAGGCCCTTGAAATCCTGCGCGCGGCGTCGCGGGATGGCCGACCCTTCCGCTTGATACTTGCCGACGTGCAAATGCCCGGCATCGACGGCTTGGAATTTGCCCGCAGACTGCTCGGGCAGCCTATGACGTTCTCCGCACCGATCGTAATGCTTAGTTCGGTGGGCCGTCACCTCAGCCCCGCTGTGTGCGACGAACTGGGTATCTCTATGTACTTGACCAAGCCGGTGACATCCTCCTCTCTCTTCGATGCGATTAACCGGGTAGTTCAAGTTGCAGAGGAAAAAATTCCGCCGGCGGACCCCCTTACGGACGGCGTTACATCGGGCCGCCTACCGCGGATTCTCATGACGGACGATGATTCCAACAATCGGGTTTTGGTCACCAACATTCTGCGAAGGAACGCGTATCAAGTCTTGATCGCCCGAGATGGGCTGGAGGCTCTCGACCTCTATTCCAAGGGCACCATCGATCTCATCTTGATGGACTTGCAAATGCCCAACCTCAGCGGGTTGGAAGCCACGGCGGAAATTCGCAAGCGGGAAGCCTCGTCGAAAAATAGCCGCATCCCTATCATTGCTTTGACCGCGCACGCCATGGCGGGAGACCGCGAGCGTTGCCTAAAAGCTGGCATGGACGACTATCTTTCGAAGCCTGTACGATCACGGGACTTGCTGGCAAAAATCGCCCAGTTCACCACCCGCACCACTTGACCGCTGCATCTGTGCGCCGTGAAGTAAGCGCCGTAAAGGAATCGTGGATGCGCTTCATTTGTTAGAATCTTTTCCAGGCCATGCCGATTTTCGATTACGAATGCCGTACTTGCGGAGAACGCTTCGAGTTGATTGTGCTCAAGACGACGGTCGCAGCCTGCCCGTCGTGTCAAAGCCAGGAACTCGAGCAACTCATCTCCAGTTTCGCGGTTAGCTCGGAATCCAGCCGCCAGTCGAACCTGCAGGCGGCGCGCCGCAAATATGCCAACAGCAAAGATGTAAAAGACAAGAGAGTCGCGGAGGCCGAGGAAATCCGGGAGCACAACCCCACTCTGAATCTTCCAAAACCGAAATGAGACGCTTGCATGCGGAGGGGGGCCTCCGGGAAATCTGGGTGAAATCCCTCACGAGAATGCAGGTTGGGCCAGCAGATCCCTCACTTCCTTGTCGGTTGCTTGACGGAAGTCTTGGTACCACTCGCCCACCGCGAAAAAGGGCGTGGGCACAGCCAGACAAACACAGGCGTCCGCTAATTCGCGGACTTGCGCGCATGCTGGCCGCGACCCTACTGGCACTGCCACAATCACGGCGGAGGGATGCAGGCTCTTCACAAACTTGACCGCCGCCAGCATTGTGGAACCAGTCGCCAAACCGTCGTCCACCAGGATAACGGTCCGGTCCCGCGCGTCCAGCGCCGGCCGGCCTGCACGATAGAGCCGCTCGCGGCGCTCGGCCTCTTGCGTTTCCCGCGTGACGACCTCTTCCAGATCTTCCGGCGAGACACGCTCCTGCGCCATTAGCCGCTCATCCAGAATCCGAACCCCACTGGCGATAGCTCCCATCGC
This sequence comes from uncultured Bordetella sp., assembly GCA_964504905.1. Taxonomy (GTDB): domain Bacteria; phylum Acidobacteriota; class Terriglobia; order Bryobacterales; family Bryobacteraceae; genus Palsa-187. The sequence continues at coordinate 2,137 of CAZDGT010000283.1, forward strand.
CAGTTCGGGTTGCCACGGAACGCCCAACTTTCGGACCACCACGACGTCAAGCGGCGCCCCCAGCGCCCGCGCCACTTCAAATCCAACCGGGACGCCGCCGCGTGGCAGCGCCAGCACGATGCAATCCTTGGGCAGTCGCCGGCTTACCAGCTCCGCGCCCAGCAAGCGGCCCGCTTCCGCGCGATCGCGAAAAGGTAGGTTCACCATCATCAACTACTGGAGCAAGTCGGGGACCAAAAGTGGTACTCTGCGTGCCGACAGAAGATCGGGAGGTGCTCCATGACCCGCCTAAAACCGCATTCAGTTGGTTTCGCCTTCGGCCTCTTGCTAGGGCTATGGCACATGATGTGGGCCTTGCTGGTCTTGGCCGGTGTCGCACAGCCCGCTATCGATTTCATCTTCCGGCTGCATATGATCACGCCACCCTATCAGATCGCCCCATTCGACCCGGGACTCGCCATGGCCTTGATCCTGGTGACTGCCATCGCGGGCTACCTCTTTGGCTGGATCGGGGCCGTGATCTGGAACCGCTACGGCGTGACGCCCCGAATCGATTCATCCAGCAATTGAATCGTGTGCACTACCGGCGGCGGCTCTTTGCGATTGCCATCTTGCCGTCCAAGCGCGGCCTGCATTTGGAGGATGCAGCCCACGTTCCCGGTGGCCACCGCATCCGGCCCGATCGCTTGAATATAGCGCGCTTTCCGGTCACCCAGCTCGTTGGCGGTTTTGGACTGAACCAGGTTATAGATTCCAGCCGATCCGCAGCACAGTGTGCCTTCCGGCATCTCCGCTAGCGTTAATCCCGGAATCCCTGCCAGCAATTGCCGCGGCTGTGTGCGTACCTTCTGCGCATGCTGCAAATGGCAGGAGTCATGATACGCCACGCGCTTGGGCAGAGCATGGCGCTGGGCGCGCGGACCCAACTCCACCAGAAACTCGGCAACGTCCTTGATCTTACCTTTGAATGCGGCAGGCTCCTCCGCTGCAAAATCCTTGAGGTGCGATCCGCAGCCGCCGGCATTGGTGACGATCACGTCCACGCCCGCCTTTTCGAAGGTCGCGAACATCCGGCGCGCCAGGGTGCGGGCTTCTTCGTCTTTTCCGGAGTGCATCAGCAGCGCTCCACAACACGGCTGCTCGCCGGGAGCCACCACCTCGCACCCTTCAGCCGTGAGCACGCGCACCGTGGCAGCGTTAATTTCCGGCAGGAATTCCCTCTGAACGCAGCCCAGCATCAAACCGACACGCGCGCGCTTCGCTCCCTTGGCCGGCGTGGTGCCGGAGACATCTTCGCGCTTGCCCAACTTCGGCATCAGTTTGCTGGGCGAAGGCAATCCCAACTTCTGATAGGCGGACAAGAACACGCGACCGATGCGCAGCAGCCCTACGTTCGGAAACGTATGCAGGATGGCCCACCGAAACAGCTTCTCGTGCAAGGGACGCGAGTAGGTGTGCTCGATCTCCGCCCGCGTCTCCTCAATCAGCTTTCCATAGTTGACGCCGGACGGGCACGCCGTCATGCAGGAAACGCAACCCAGGCAGGTATCCATATGCTGCACGAAGTTGGGCGTCATAGTCATCTCGCCCTCGGTCAGCATGTTCATCAAGTAGATACGCCCGCGCGGCGAATCCATTTCATTGCCCCACAGCACATAGGTAGGGCACGCCTGCAGACAGAACCCGCAGTGCACGCACTGACGTATCAAATCCGGATTTATCAAATTCCCCCCACAAATACGCCAGGATTCAAAGTCCCGCGCGGATCGAAATGCTTCTTGATTGAGCGCATCAGTGGCAGCGCGCCGCCGCCGTTGTTCTGAGTGTTGCCCCAGGCATCCATTCCCGCAACGGGACGCAGCAGCACCAGAGACCCGCCGGCCTTCTCGATTTTGTCGCGCAGCGGCGCCAGACCATGCGATTGCACCCAGCCGATCCCGGTTGCTTCCACCACTGCGTAGCCGTCCAAACCTTCGAGCGTCTCGGCGATCTGCGCGGGCAGCACGCTAATCTTGGCGCCTGCGTCGAGGCGTGTCCATACTTCCGCGCCGCCCTCGGCAACTGGGGTCATGGTCCGCAGACGATCCACCTGGACGCGGATCCCCTCTTGCGTTCCCTCGAACAGCACGTCCACCTGCGGCGCACCGCCTCCCGCTCGCACTTGCACCGCAGCAGGCACCAAGTGCGAATCCAGAATCTTCCCCAGAAGCTGCTGCGTTTCGCCGAGGCTTGGAACCGCGGCCGTCACCGTTTGCGTGTATTTCGGCAGAGGATGCAGGCGGAACGTCGCGCTGGTGATCACCCCCAGCGTTCCGAACGCGCCCGTCACCAGCTTTGACAAGTCATATCCGGCAACGTTCTTAACAACTTTGCCTCCACTCTTGGCCAGCGTGCCATCGGCCAAAGCAAGATTCACACCGATCACCAGGTCACGCAAGCCGCCGTAGCGAAATCGCAAACAGCCGGTATCGTTGGATGAAAGCACGCCGCCTACAGTGGCTTTCTCAGGCCATAATGGGTCCACCGCCAGCCTCTGTCCGTGGTGCGCCAACGCGCGTTGCAACTCCGCGATGGTGCAACCGGCTTCCACCGTCACCGTGAGATCTGCCCAGGCGTGTTCCAGCACGCGATTGAGGCGAACTGTCGACAGCAGCACGTCGGTACGCGCCGGAGGATTCCCCCAATCCGACTTGGTGCCGCCGCCGCGCGGGATTACCGCATGGCCCGCCTCCTGGGCGCTGCGCAGAACATCCGCCGCCTCTTCTTCTGTTTGTACCTCGACGATCCGCACGGCCTAAAATCTCTCCGCGATACCCGCGGTCTCCAATGGATGCGGTTTGTACTCGCCCGGTGTTTCCCCGCACAGGCGCGGCCGCGGAAACACCTTACTCGGATTCGCCAGCGAGTGCGGATCGAAAGAGCAGCGCAGTTTCTGCATGGTAGCCAGGTCCGGCTCAGCGAACATTTTGCCCATCATATGTTTCTTCTCTTCACCCACTCCATGCTCGCCCGTGATCGACCCGCCCATTTCAATGCACAACTCCAGAATGCGCTCAGCAAGATGCTCGGCCGCTTTCTCTTGGCCTTCGATGCGGCGATCGTACATCACCAACGGGTGCAGATTTCCGTCCCCCGCATGAAAGACGTTCGCGATGCGCAGCCCTGCTGCCTCGCCCATCCGGTCAATCTCGTTCAGAATTTTCGGCAGCGCCGTACGCGGGATCACACCATCCTGCACGATGTAGTTGGGCGAGATACGGCCCACGGCCGCAAACGCCGCCTTACGACCCTTCCACACCACGGCGCGCTCCTCTTCGGTCTGCGCCACACGCACTTCGCCGGCGCCGTTCTCCCGGCAAATGGCGCTCACCTGTGCGATCAAGGTATCGACCTCCGCCACCGGACCATCCAGTTCCACCAGCAACAACCCGCCGCAGTTGGGATAGTTCGCGTGCACCGCTGCTTCCGCCGCCTGAATCGCCAGGTTATCCATCATTTCGATGGCTGCTGGGAGCATGCCTGCCGCGATAATATCGCTCACCGCCGCGCCGGCCTGATTGGTGTTCTCGAATGCCGCGAGCAAGGTCTGCACACATTCCGGACGCTTCACGATGCGCAGCGTAACTCTGGTGGCCACGCCCAGCGTACCTTCCGAGCCCACAAACACTCCCGCCAGATCGTAACCCGGCGTATCCAGCGTCTTCGATCCGAAATGCGCTAGCGTGCCATCGGGCAGCACCACGTCGAGCCCCAACACGTGTGTTGTCGTGAAGCCGTACTTCAGGCAATGCGCGCCGCCCGCGTTTTCCGCGACGTTGCCGCCAATGCTGCATACCGATTGCGACGACGGGTCTGGAGCATAGAAATATCCGTCCGGCGATACGCGAGCCGTCACGTTCAAGTTGATGACGCCTGGTTCCACCACCACGCGCTGATTCGGCAGATCCACTTCCAGGATGCGGTTCATGCGCGCCAAACTGATGACGATGCCGCCGGTCACCGGCAGCGCGCCTCCGCTTAATCCAGTGCCCGATCCGCGCGCCACGAACGGAATCTTATCCCGATGGCACAGGCGCAACACCGCCTGCACCTCTTCAGTCGACGTGGGCAGAACGACCGCTAGCGGCTTCACTCGGAAATTCGTGAGACCGTCGCACTCATAGGTGCGCGCCTCTTCGGTGGATGTAATGAGGCCCTGCGGCCCCAGCACATTTCGCAGTTCGTCTAAGAACGACATAGGTAAAGATATCGGAACAACTATCGTACCCGAATTTGGACGTGCGGATATGAAATACAATTAGAGTTTATGTCTCGAGGCGAGGTACCCAGTCTTGTACAGCCGGTTGCAGAGTGTATTCCCGATCCTGACTTGTTTCTTGTTCTGCGCTTCCATCGCTTCGCCTCAGTCTCCCAAGGATCGTCCGAGGATCCGCGCCCGCCGAGTAGAAGTTCCGCCGGTACTTGACGGCTTGGTCAATGAGCCAGCGTGGCAGGAGATGGAGCCAGCCACAGGTCTGATTCAGCAGCAGCCGGACGAAGGAGCCGCCGCTACTGAAAAGACCGAGGTTCGGTTCGGCTACGACGATAAGTACCTCTATATCGGGATTATCTGCTTCGACTCGAGTCCTAAAGACATCGTAGTAAATCAGAACCGCCGCGATGGCAGCCTGGCCGAAACCGATTCTGTTCAGGTGGTCCTCGACACCTTCCACACCAAATACAACGCCTTCATTTTCGGCACCAGCCCTACCGGGAACGCTTACGACGCCCAGGTATCAAAAGGCGGACAAGGTGATACTAACGTAGGCCGGCCGCCGGGAGCCACGCAAACCGGTGCCCAGACCGCAGGCGCAGCCGCACTCAACCTGAACTGGGATGCGGTTTGGGATGTCAAAGCGCAAGTGACGCCCCGTGGCTGGGAAGCGGAAATGGTCATTCCGTTCGAGACTCTGCGCTATCAGCCTGGCCAAGATCGTACCTGGGGTTTGCAGATCATGCGCAACTTTCGCCGGCGCAATGAGCAGTCTTTCTGGTCTCCCCTCACACGGGCGTTTGAAATAACACAGCTCGACGCTGAAGGCGATCTGGAAGGGCTTGATTTGAAACGCCACCGCAATCTTGCACTCGTGCCGTACGTCCTGGGTGGCTTCGATTCCTATTACACCCGTACTGGCGATCCCACCAAGTTGGATAAGAACGCTGGTGTCGACCTTAAGTACGGCCTTACGGGATCGTTGACGCTTGACGCCACGGTGAACACCGACTTCGCTCAAGTTGAGGTGGACGAACAGCAAATCAACCTGACGCGTTTCAATGTGTTCTTCCCGGAGAAGCGCCCGTTCTTCCTCGAGAACTCAGGCATATTCGACTTTGGCACGCCCCAGGAGACGGAAATCTTCTTCTCGCGTCGGATCGGCATTGACCCTTCGGGAGCTCAAATTCCTATTGACGCTGGAATGCGCGTCAGCGGCACTGCAGGCAATTATGAACTTGGTTTCTTGAATATCAAAACGCGGGAAGTCGACGGACTGGCGCCAGCTAACGATTTCTCTGTGATTCGCGTGAAGCGTCAGTTGCGCAACCGGTCCAGCGTAGGCGTGATCGGAGTGAATCGGCAGACGCTTACTGCCGGTACTGGAGTCCGCGCGTTCAACCGCACTTTTGGCGCCGACGCCGCCATTGGAATAGGCCGCTACATCAACTGGCAAAACTTCTTCGCTGCCACCGAATCCCCCGGACTGAGTGGTTCCAACCACGCGTTGGCATCGTCCATAAAATACGACGACAGCCACCACCAGCTCATCTTTTCTTATAAGGAAACGGGAAAGAACTTCAATCCAGAGGTGGGATACTTGCAACGAGCCGGTTACCGTCGGCCCACCCTTGCTTACCGGCGCACCTTCTATCCGCACAACTCCCGCGTTCGCAGCATCTACCCGCATTTTCAATTGAACCGCTGGTACACGCTCGGCAGCAATGATCTTGAATCGGCCTTCGATCATTTCGACTACGCCATGAATTTGCAGGACGGCACGACGCTTTCACTGCCCTACAACCGGTACTTCGAGCGGCTGGACAAGCCCTTCGAGGTTTTCCCGGGCATCAAGATTCCGCCGGGACGGTACCCGTACAGCCAGATAGCGCCCCTGTACACCAGCAATCAGAGCGCACGATTCTTCGGATCGGCGCAAGTGATCCTTGGCAATTTTTATAACGGAACACAACGCGCGGTGACCCTGGCGGGCAGCGTGCGAAAGGGTGAGACGTTTTTATGGTCGGGCACCTACACGCATAACATCATCGGCCTGCCGGTGGGCAACTTCACCACGGACCTGGTGGGCTTCCGCTTCAACTGGAGCTTTACTCCCAAGAGCTATCTGCAAACCTTCACCCAGTACAACAGCACCACCAACCAGGTGGCCACCAATATCCGTTTCGCCTTGCTCTCGACATCGAGCAACGGTCTTTACATCGTGTATAACACCAACGCCATTACCGTCGATTTCACTGAACCGCACGGCTGTGATCGCACCACAAACAGCCGGGCTCTTCTGATCAAATACAGTTACCGCTTTAATTTCTAAATTGAGAATTCAACGTAGGCGCTCTTTGACCGGATCACACGGAAACGGTTACGCGCAAGAACGTAGCCGGTATTGAAGTGCCGCCGGCCGTGCTTGTATTCTGCGCATTCGCAAGTTCCACAAGCTGGCGGTGGAGTTCCGGCACTTTTCCATTTTTTTCCGCGGCTTCAAAAGCGTTCATGGTTGGGCCATAGAATCGTCTGAACAGCTCGATAACCTCGCTTGGGCTCTTGTCGGGCGAAATGAAGTGGAACGTGTCCTTGACCATGGATATTTTCTCTTTGGGCACTCCGGCCTGGCCAAAACGTTCGAGGATGTGAGCATCCACTCCCCAGGTCATCGGGCTGACGAAGCCTTCCGGAGGGGGAGGAGTGAATGAAGAGCTGATCTTCAGCACCTGCGCCACGAAGGTTGGATCGTTCGGAATCCAGTTGCCCATCACAACGCGGCCACCAGGTTTTGTGACGCGGACCATTTCCTTGGCTACGTCGAAGGGCTTGGGCGCGAACATGGCGCCAAAAGCAGAGAGAGTCAGATCGAATGAATGATCGCTAACCCCCTGCAAGTCGCACGCATCTCCTTCTTGAAACTTCAGCCGGTCGAGACGTTCCGCGGCAGCTCTCTTATTGCCGGCGTCTACCAGGTTCCTGGCAATATCGATTCCCACAACTTCAGCTCCCAGACGGGCCAGAGGAACCGCCGTGGTGCCATCGCCGCAGCCAAGGTCCAAAACCCGAATCGGCGGGGCTATTCCGAGAGATTTAACCAGGGCTTCGCCTGATTGCCGCATAAAAGCGGCAATTTCGGTAAAGTCGCCCTTCTCCCACAACGCTTTGTTCTGATTCATAATCACTCCTCTAGGCAGAATAGTCCAAACCTAAGACGATGCAACTAGCCTCAAGCTGCCGCATCACTTTCGCCAGAACTCCTTTTGCGATACACTGCCCTGCACGAGGTAATTCGCCATGTGCTTGCGTCGTCGATTGTTGATTGCGCCCCTACTGATCGGACTATCGTGGATGCCCGCTGCCTCAGCCCAACAGACGCGGCGGGTGGATGACGCCGCTCTCAGAAACGCTGGTAAAAGCGGAGAAGAATGGTTGACCTATGGCCGAGATCCAGGGGAGACCCGCTACAGCCCGCTCAATCAAATCAACACTACCAACGTGAGCCGGCTGGGCTTAACGTGGTCCTACGATCTGGGATTGGGAGGCGGAAATCAGGAAGCGACTCCGCTGGTGAGGAACGGAGTACTCTACGGCATTACCAACTGGAGCGTTGTATTCGCCGTCGACGTTCGCACGGGAAAAGAACGCTGGCGTTGGGATCCCGAGGTGAACCAGGCAGCCGTATTTCCCAAAATATGCTGCGGAGTGGTGCACCGCGGCCTTGCGACTTATCAGAACCTGATCATCGCTCCGATCATCGATGGACGGCTTCAGGCGCTGGACGCCGATACAGGGAAAGTTGTGTGGGAGGCACGCGTTGCCTATCCGCAGGATAACTACACCGTCACTATGGCTCCAAGAATCGCCAAGGGCAAAGTGATCGTTGGAGTCAGCGGATCGGAATATCCAGTGCGCGGATTCTTCTCGGCCTTTGATGCGCTCACCGGCCATTTTGCATGGAAGTTCTACACTGTGCCCGGCGATCCCTCCAAGCCCTTCGAGAACGCCGCCATGAAGGCTGCGGCCGCAACCTGGGATGCCGATGCCTGGAAGTTGGGCGGAGGCGCCACGGTCTGGGATGGCTTCGCCTATGATCCCGAAGCGGATTTGGTCTATGTCGGCACCGGAAACGCCGGGCCCTGGCCGGAAGAACTCCGTCACTCGAAAGGTAAGGACAACCTCTATGCCTGCGCTGTTCTCGCAGTGCGGCCCGACACCGGCGAGTTGAAGTGGTATTTCCAGATGGTTCCCGGCGATTCCTGGGACTACGACAGCGTGCAGCAGCTGATGCTCGCGGACATAACGGTCAAGGGGCGGCCGCGCAAGGTTCTGATGCAGGCTAACAAGAACGGTTTCTACTATGTGCTCGACCGGGTCACGGGGCAGTTTATCTCGGGACAGCCTTTCGCTCAGGTGAACTGGGCCCGCGGTCTCAATGAAGAAACGGGCCGACCCATCGTGAATGAAGCCGCGCACTACGGCAACCAAACCATTTCGCTCTCGCCGGGTCCGGGCGGAGCGCACAATTGGTCTCCCATGTCATTCAATCCCGCCACCGGCTTGGTCTACATTCCCACCACTGCAGCCAGCGCTTACGACTTTGCGGTAGAAGAGAACTTCGTGTACAAGCCGGGGGAGAAGAATCGTGGTGTGGTCCGACCCGGAACCGCTGCGGCAGCTGCTGCTCCTGCGAGTGCCGCGAAGCTGCCGTCGCCGCCTTCCATCGGACCAGAGCCGCCACCACCTGGCGAGCGGGGCGTCCTGACGGCTTGGGATCCCGCCACTCAGAAAGAGCGCTGGCGTGGAGCGGGTGGTGGAAGTATCGGAGGCGGCACCGTGACCACCGCGGGAAACCTGGTATTTCAAGTGATCCCCGATGGGCGGCTGGTGGCGTATCGAGCCGACACCGGAGAGAAGCTCCTGGAAATCAAGACCGGCCTGCGCGGCGGCATGGGGCCGCCAATCACCTACCAGGTAGACGGCAAACAGTACGTTTCGCTCATGGGTGGCACCGGGCGCGTGACGCCCTCAGTGGGCAACACGCCGCCGCCGGTAACAGTGACTCCTGCTCTGCCGAAGCTGCTTACGTTTGTGCTCGATGGTACAGGATCTCTGCCTCTGCAATAGATATGACTAACCTCAAGCCTGTGGACGTCGCTATCATCGGCGGCGGATGGAGCGGTCTTGCGATGGCGAATGAACTGGCCAGTCGCACGTCCCAAAGCGTGCTGGTGTTGGAACGCGGCATTCCCCGTAAGACCGCCGATTATGCGCTCGACATGGATGAGCTCGACTACGCTATCCGCCTGCGCATGATGCAAAACATCGCCGATGAAACGATTACTCACAGGCACTCCGCTCGCGCGACCGCCGCGCCGGTGCGCCAGTACGGGTCGTTCTTGCCAGGTTCCGGCGTCGGCGGTGCGGGCGAACATTGGAACGGCGCTGCCTGGCGGTTCCTTCCAGATCTATTCACCCTGCGTTCGCATTTAAATGAAAGGCACGGTGCGGCAAAGCTCCCTGCAGATCTCGCCGTGCAGGATTGGGGAGTCACTTACGACGACCTGGAGCCGCACTACTGGCGCGCTGAGCAGATGATGGGCGTCAGCGGCAAAGCCGGTAACCTGCGGGGAAAGATTGTGCCTGGCGGCAATCCGTTTGAAGCGCCGCGGCAGCAGGAGTATCCCGTTCCGCCGCTCAAAGACGCGTACCTGTCCACCCTGTTCGCAGACGCCGCGCGGAAGTTGGGGTACCATCCGTATCCACAGCCCGCGGCCAACCTGAGCGAAACCTACAAGAATCCTGACGGCGTCACGCGCGCAGCCTGTGCCTACTGCGGTTACTGCGAACGCTTCGGCTGTATGGTCGGCGCCAAAGCGCAGCCATCCAACACCCTGATGCCGGTGCTCGCGCGGCACAAGAACTTTGAACTGCGCGCGGGAGCCTGGGTGCGCCGCATTGTCCACAAGAACGGGCATGCAACCGGCATTGAATATGTCGACGCCACGGGCCAGGAATTCTTCCAGCCCGCTGGAATCGTCGTCGTCGCCACCTTCACACTGAACAACACGCGGCTGCTGTATCTCTCGAAGATTGGCACTCCGTACGATCCGGCTACCGGTAAAGGCACGCTGGGCCGGAACCTCACTCACCAGGCCGAAGGCACGACTAATATCTTTTTTGACAAGCCTTTAAACTCTTTCATGGGCAGCGGGGCCCTGAGTATGCGCATCTCCGATTTCGACGGCGACCGCGCGCTTACCGGATCGGAAGGCCTGCTGCGCATGGGGATCCTCAGCACCAATAGTTTCGGCAACCGCCCCATCGGCTCCTTCGATGCAATGCCTCGCGGATCGGCCAAGAGGAACTGGGGCGCGGAGTGGAAGTCCGCCGCGCTCAAATGGCGTGACCGCGTCGCCGGCATCGCCTTGGCCGGCGAACATCTGTCCTATCGCCAAAATTTCATGGATCTGGATCCAACCTATACCGACAAATATGGCGATCCGCTGCTTCGTTTCACGCTTGACTGGACCGAACACGAGCATCGCCAGCGCGCCTTCGCAGACGAAATCGCCCGGAAGATCGCGCCCGTGATGGGAGCCACTGTCGATGACACACCGCCCGCTCGCGGCAAGTACAACGTGATCAACTACCAGACAACGCACATTCAGGGCGGAGCGATTATGGGAGATAAGCCCGAATCGAGCGTAGTCAATTCCTACCTGCAACATTGGAACGTGCCCAACCTGTGGGTCATTGGAGCTTCCGCGTTTCCGCAAAATGCGTCGCACAACCCTACGCTGACAGTCCTGGCGCTCACCTATCGTGCGGCCGACGCATTGATCAATCGATATTTGAAGCGCCCGGGGGTGCTGGCATGAGACGGAGAGAGTTTCTAACCATCCCCGCGGCCGCAATGGGCGGCACTTTGCTCTACACCTTGGGCGGGGAAGCGCTCCGGCTGCAGGCCCAAAGCGGCAACAAAGACGGAAACATCAAGGTGCCGCTGCGCTTTTTCACCGCTGAAGAAGCACAGCAGGTGTCCGCCGCGTGCGCCCGCATTTTCCCGAGCGACGCCAGCGGGCCGGGCGCCACCGAAGCCGGTGTTGTCATCTATATTGACCGCCAGCTCGCTGGCCCGTATGGCCGCGACAAGTACCGCTATACTAAAGGGCCTTTTGTAGAATCCTTCCCCGAACATGGCTACCAGGGAAAAGAAAATCCTCGCGAGATTTATCGCGCGGGAATAAAGACGCTTGGGGACTTCGCGGGATTGTCACCCGCCGGCCAGGACGCGAAACTGGCCGCAATCGAGAGGTCGCGGTTCTTCCAGCTCCTCCGAGCTCACACCATTGAAGGCATGTTCTGCGACCCCATGCACGGTGGCAACGCCGGTTTAATAGGCTGGCAGTTGATTGGCTTTCCTGGGCCCCAGATGAGCTATCGCAATGAAATCGACAAGTACTTTGGCCAGCCATGGCGGCCCAAGCCGAGGAGCCTGCAGCAAATCATGGGGCGTTCCGGCCAACCCTGGGAAGACGAAAAAGACTAGCTGAACTCGATAGCGTAAATGTCGTCCAGCTTCGCGCCCGGCCGCATGCAGGCAATTTCTTTTATGTAACCGGAGCGCAGATCGTAAACCCACCCGTGGAGCACGGGCCTGCTCTCGGCGTGCCACGCTTTTTGGACGATGGAGGTCTGAGCCAGATTCTGCACTTGCTCGGCCACGCTAAGTTCGACCAGCCGGTCCCAGCGGCCCTGCTCGCTCTCGATGGACTCCAGTTCGCGCCGGTTTTGCCGGTAGGTGTCCTTGATGAACCGGAGCCATGTGTTGATCATCCCCAGATCCTGGTGGGCCATCGCGTTCTTCACGCCACCGCAATTGTAGTGCCCGCACACAATCACATGCTTAACCTTCAGCGCGTCGACAGCATACTGCAGCACGCTGAGCAGGTTTACGTCGGTGTGGACCACCAGGTTGGCAATGTTGCGATGGACAAACAGCTCACCCGGTTCTGCCCCGGTAACATCTTCGGCCGGAACCCGTGAGTCCGAGCAGCCGATCCACAGAAATTCCGGCTGCTGCCCTTTGGCGCTGTGCTCGAAATAATCGGGTTTGGCGGTCGTGCGGTCCTGCACCCATGCCTTGTTACCCAATAGTAATTTTCTTGAGGCGTCCATGCTTCTATCCTGTTGATCTCCCATGCTCACTCCAGATTGTGCACCCGGACGGCAATGTTCTTGTGCCGAGCCATAAGTTTGTAGTCTTCCACAACTTCCAGGATGTCCCTGTCGACGTAAAGCGCCTTCACGCCGTCAAGGAACACGTCAGCCCCGGCGGGAATCCGCCGTAGTTTGTCGCGCAATTCACTCTTGTTCACGAAGGTCGCATCCTTATTGAGGCGAATCAGGTAGTGGTGATCCTGGTGTACCACGGTGACGGCCTCGTGATGGTTCCGGCGAATCACGAAGAACAACCCGACCGCCAAGCCCACTAAAACTCCGATAAGCAGGTCCGTGATCAGAATCGCGATAACGGTAACAATGAAGGGCAAGAACTGAGACCATCCGAGAGCGAACATCTTGGTGTAGATCTCAATTTTCGTGAGCTCGTAGCTGATCACGATCAGAATGGCGGCCAGGCATGCCAGCGGCGTAAGGTTGAGAAACGCCGGGATCAGCAACACGGCTGCAAACAATAGCACCCCATGAACGAAAGACGCCAACCAGGTCCGGGCGCCTGCGTACACGTTGGCTGAAGTCCACACCACGCCGCTTGTGACAGGCAGACCGCCAATCATCCCGCTCACCAGCGTTCCCAGTCCTTGAGCCGCCAGTTCGCGATTGGGCGACGAGATGCGCCGGTACGGATCAAGCCGGTCCGCGGCTTCGAGCGACAGCAGTGTTTCAACTCCACCCACAATGGCGATCGCGAGGGCGCTGGTCCACACTTTCGGGTTGCCGATCGCGCCAAAGTCCGGGGTGATGAACTGCGCAAAAAAGTCTCTGGCAGAGTTCACTACGGGGAGCGATACCAGATGTTCTCCCGCCGTCACCTGTATCGCCGGCCACATTAACCCGAGGCCCTGGTTGATTCCTATGGCGAGGAGCACCACTACAAGCGACGACGGAATCCGACCCAGGAAGAAGCCGCTGCGGGCCATCCGATTCCACCCAACCAGAACGGCCAGGCTGACGACAGTAATGAGAATGGCACCGGGGCTCGCCGACATTACCGCTCCCATGATGTCGGTGATGGTGTTCCCGCCCACCTCCAGGAACCCGAAATCGCCCTCGTAATCTTGGTCACGGCCTAAGGCATGGGGAATCTGCTTGAGGATGATGACAAGTCCGACACCCGCCAGCATGCCTTTAATCACCGAGTTCGGAACGTAGTCGCCGAGGGCGCCCAATCGGAGAATGCCGAGCACCAACTGCATCAGCCCCGCCAATACCACCGCGAGCAAAAAGACGCGATAGGACCCGAGGGTTTGAATCGACGTGGCAACAATTACGGCCAGGACGGCCGTCGGCCCGCTAACGCTGACGCTGGAACCGGAGGCCAGGGAAACCACTAATCCGCCTACCACCGCGGCGATGATCCCTGCGAAAAGCGACGATCCCGAGGCCAGGGCAATCCCCAGACTGAGTGGCAGGGCAACCAGGAACACTACAAATCCGGCCGACAAGTCGCGCCGAAGCGGATTGTCAAAAGGGGGCGGCTGACTCTCGATGGGCGACTGTGCGGTCATCATTTGCGAGGCGTTTCCCCGATGATAACAGGCGGCAAGAGTGTCACTCCTTGCCCACGCCAAGCCAGTACCCTGAACTATTTCATCACCGACAAATAAGCCGCCCAAGGACCTACTTCTTGCTTGTACCGCTTGGCCATGACGCGGCTTACCTGCAAAAGGTGGGCAAGATCGTGTGCCGTCCATGTGGCCAAAAGCTGCCCCACCGTCACCGCACCAAACTCCGGATGCGTTCCCTTCAATTCCAATTGCGCAGGCTGCAGGTTCACTTCGTGCAGTCTCTGCAGATTGTCGCGGCGCAATGCGCCGAATTCGTCCAGTAAAGCGGAAAGCGCCCTTTCACTGCCCTCGCGGAGCTGTGCCTCGCGATCGATGGGATCGAACGGCCGGCTCGTGCCATTCTCCAAGATGAACATCAGACGGGGCATCCAATTGCTTCTTTCGCAGTGGATCAAGTGGCCGATGACAACATAAGGGCTCCACGTGCCGGGACCCTCAGTCGCAGCGGTCCACGCTTCCGGCAAATCGCGCAGCAACGCATCGAGCGCCGCGGGCGTCCGCGCCAGCACAGACAAGCTTTCTTCCACGAAAGGTGCAGCCATCGCCTACTTCCCTACGAGATGCTTTGCGTCCTTCTCGTTCTCGCAAACGTACTCGATTAGATTGGTGTCCGGCAGCAAATGAAAGTGCAAAGTCGCGGTCCACGGCTTGACGTACGTCTTGGGATCGTCGATGGTGATCTCCATGGTCATGTGGCCGAAGTCCTTGCGCCGAAAGCGCTCCGTCGTACGGAGGGCTTCGCTATGCGGATGCCCATTATCATCCAGCCAGCTCCGGTCGTTGAACCCGCTGCTCTCGATCACAAGGGAATCACGCTCCCAGCGTCCAATCGAGTAGCCGAACCATGTCGGCTGCGCATCCACGGGCAGCGCGCGTCCATCGGTATAGATCTGGCGGAAATCGATGAACTGTTCGTAAAGGATGAGCGTATTTCCGGGCGTGTGCATGATCTTGAATGGCTGCGGGATCATCATCGCGTCCGGAACGCCATGCGGCAGGCAAATCCCCGACGGCCGGTCCTTCCCCTCGGTTGCGACATTGTGCTTGTACAAAGCGTCCGCTGCCGGCAATAGCGCGACTTCGGGACCATCCGCCATCAGGTTGAATTGCAGATGGTTGTCATCCACTGACCAAATGCCCGAAAGATCGATGTTCCCATCGGGAAGCTTTGGCGCGGGCGCCGAGAGATTCGGCTTGCCGTCGGCTGTTCGTGGCGTGCTCGGGTCCGGACGGTTGGGCCACTGTGCCGGCAGCGGAGCACTCACCGCAATCGCGATGAGAACCATTGCCAAGCGTGCATTGTTCATGGCCGTGCCTAGTAAAACGCGATGGCGCGACCTGCCAGTCCCACGCCAAACCACAGCATTACTGACAGGCACGCGGCAAATTTGTTTGCGGCCGAGGATGGCGAGTTGGTCTTAGTCAGATGGCGGTGGAAAGTAAATGTGAACAGCAAGGCCGCAGCCAAACATCCCATCTTGACGAAGAAAGGCGGGCTGCCGTAGCACTTCATGGCTTCCGAGACGAACAGAAGGATTCCCGAGCTCATCGTCACCACGATCCCTGTAATCGTAAACGGCAAGGCGCCATTTGCCACATCCGCCAAGGAATGGTTGGATAAGCCCCACCCCAGCAAACGCAGATTCACAACCATCAGGGTGCCCAGCAGCAGAGTGAGCCCGAACAGGTGAAAAACTTCCAGCAGCGCGAACACCCAAGTGGAATCGCGAATCCACACGGCGACAGCGGTATGGTCGGCCCACTGAAAAAATGGCAGCATGTTACTTCATCCCGTAAGCCGTCCAGCGCCCGAATCCTACCACGCCGAGCCAGCATATCAATGAAATCCAGCCCACCATGCGCGCGCCCGAAGGTGTGATGCCGGTGCTCTCCCAACGCTTCATGGTGGGCACGTACTTGATCTCAAAAAATAGTGCGTTCAACCCGGCCAGAGCTAAAAAAATCATCTTGATGCGAAATGTCGGGCTGCGATAACACTTTTCCGCCTCGGACCAGAAGAGCAGCGCTCCGCTTGCAAACATTGCGGTAAAGCCCGTCAGGTACCAGCGCTTCAGTTTATGCATGATGTCGGAAGCTGGAATATGGCGAAACCCTGCGCCCACCAGGCGCAAGTCCAGCATGACTAGAATGCCCACCGAAACGGCAAGCCCCAAAACGTGCACGGTCTCTATCAGCGGGAAAGTATAAATGGACTCGCGTATGGAAGTGCCAAAAGCGGAATCCTGCAGCGCTTGACAAATTTGGTAAAGGCTCATCCGTTTGTTCTGCCTGCGTGGAAGTTATTGAGTTTAACACAGGCATGGCGGAGTTCCGTTCCGCACGGTGTTGTATACTGCAACGAGACCATCAGGAGACCCAAAGAATGAGTGAAGTTTTGAGCGGCGCGGAGTTCAAGAAACAACTGCGCGCGGGCGTACCCAAACTGGGGCTGTTTGTGAATTCGCACAGCCCCACGGTAGTGGAACAACTGGCACACAGCGGCTATGACTGGCTGCTGGTGGATTCGCAGCACGGCCCCATGAGCTATGAGACGTTATCCACCATGCTGGGCGGCATTTCCAGCGGCGGCGCGAAATCTCTAGTGCGCGTAGGCGGCTATCAGGACCGTCCCGGAATCCAGCAATCGCTCGACACCGGCGCCGACGGCATTCTGGTGCCCTACATCAACACTGCCGAGGAGGCTCGCCAAGCAGTAAGTTGCATGCAGTATCCCACGGCCGGCACGCGCTCTGTATATTTTCCGCAGCGCAGCATGAACAAAGCGGGATTGCTGGGCTACGCGGGTGCAGCCAACGAGAACACCATCAAGGCTCTGCAGGTGGAAACCGCCGATTGCATCAAGAACATCGACGAGATCGCGGCGGTACCCGGCGTCGACATGCTGTTCCTGGGACAAAACGACCTGTGCATGTCCATGGGACTTTATGAAAAGTACGAGTTCCCACACATGTACACATCGCCCGAGCTAGCCGATGCCACCAACAAGCTGGTAGCCGCGGCCAAGAAGAACAATGTGATTCTGGGAATCTTCCTGTTCGGCACTTCGCGAGTGGGCGAGTTCCTGGAAAAAGGGTTCCCCTTCATTAGCCTGGGCAACGATCTGCACCATATGCTGACGCAGACCGGCGCTTACGTGAACGAAGTGGAAAAGATCGCCAAGGAAAAAGGCAAGTCCTGGACCCGGCGGACCAC
Source organism: uncultured Bordetella sp. (assembly GCA_964504905.1). Taxonomy (GTDB): domain Bacteria; phylum Acidobacteriota; class Terriglobia; order Bryobacterales; family Bryobacteraceae; genus Palsa-187. The sequence goes on from CAZDGT010000283.1 coordinate 19,414, forward strand.
CGCCCTGTTCTAGGCTGAATCGCACATGCACCTTGTCAACAAAATGGCCCGTATCGGGGTCGAATCGGCATTTGATGTCCTGGTGAAGGCGCGCGCGCTTGAGGCGCAGGGCAAAAGCATCATCCACCTGGAAATCGGCGAGCCGGATTTCCCCACGCCGCGCAACGTGATCGAGGCCGGCAAGAAGGCACTGGACGAGGGTTATACCAAGTACGGCCCCACGCAGGGGCTGCCCGAACTTCGCCAGTCCATCGCCAGCTACATTTCGCGTACGCGCGGAATCAAAGTGGGTCCGCAAAACGTGTGTGTGGTGCCGGGCGGCAAGCCGGTGATGTATTTCTCCATCATTGCGCTGCTGCAAGAGGGCGATGAGGCGATTTTCCCCGACCCCGGCTTCCCCATTTTCGAATCGATGATCCGCTTCCAGGGCGCGAAGGCGGTGCCCATTCCTTTGCGCGAGAGCCGAGGCTTTTCGCTCGACGTGAACGAACTGCGCGACCTGCTGACGGACCGCACCAAGCTGGTGATCCTCAACTCGCCGCAGAATCCCACCGGCGGCATCATCCCGGCCAGCGATATCAAGGAAATCGCCGCCATTTTGCGTGAGCGCGACATCATGGTGCTGAGCGACGAAATCTATTCGCGCATCACCTATGACAACCCGCCCGGATACAAGGGCACGCCCCACTCGATCGCGAGCGAAGAGGGGATGCTGGAGAAGACTATCATTCTGGACGGATTCTCCAAGACCTATTCGATGACCGGCTGGCGCCTGGGCTACGGCGTGATGCCGGAGTGGCTGGCGGAAGCGGTGGTGAAGCTGATGGTGAACTCCAATTCCTGCACTGCGAGCTTCACGCAGCGCGCGGGCATCGAAGCGCTGGAAGGCCCGCAGGATGGAGTGGACGCGATGGTGGCCGAATTCAAGCGCCGTCGCGACGCCATTGTGAAGGGCCTGAACTCGATTCCCGGATTCCGCTGCCCGGTTCCCGCGGGCGCGTTCTACGCGTTCCCGAACGTGGAAGGAACCGGCATGGATTCGAAGGAGCTGGCCGACCTGCTGCTGTATGAAGGCGGCGTGGCGGCTCTCGACGGCAAGTGCTTCGGAGCCCAAGGCGACGGCTACCTGCGCTTCAGCTACGCCAACTCGCTCGAAAATCTTCTCGAAGCGGTCGAGCGCATCCGCAAAGTCTCAGTGAAGTGGGCCGTGAAGGTCTAGCCGTCTACTCCTGCCGTAGACCGATGTAGACGTTGCGGAAAGCGTCTATATTGTAGAGCATGAGTGAAATCACACGGCGGAACCTTCTGGGTTCGTTTGGTATTCTGGCTGCGTCGCGGGGGATGCGGGCGCAGGCAGCGAAGGCGTCCATTCGCGTGCGGTCGTTGAACCACATGACGCTCACGGTCGCCGATCCCAAGCGGTCGCAGGAGTTCTACCAGGGCTTGTTCGGCATGCCGGTACAGGCACGTCAGGGCCCGACTACCCTTCTACGCATCGGTAACGGACCTCAGTTCGTCGCTTTGAGCAAAAGCGGGGCGAACGCGAAACCTGGTATCGGCCATTTCTGCATGACTGTCGAGAACTTCAACGCAGACCGCATCCTGAAAACTCTCGCCGAGCATGGCGTGAGCAAAGCTGACGGTCCTGGAACGGGTCCCATGAAAGTCTGGGTCAGGCAGCGCGGTGAAGACTCGGGCGGCGCGAAGGAAGGCACTGCGGAGTTGTACTTCACTGACGCCGATGGCATCGTGGTGCAGCTCCAGGACACCACCTATTGCGGTGGAGCGGGCGCTATGGGCCAAGTGTGCCTGGCAAAGCCCGAGCCTGCGCCCAGCAAGGGACTGCTCGCGGTGCGCGACCTCAGCCACTTCACGATTTCGGTTTCCAATCCGCAGCGCTCGCGGGAATTCTATCAGCAGCTATTCGGCATGCCGGTGCAGGCGTATCAAGGCGCAGTACCGGCCCTCGCCGTGGGTCCGGGGCCGCAATTTCTGATGTTCGCGGGCGGCGGAAGTGCTGCGCCGAACATCGGGCATGGATGCTTCACCATGGAAAATTTCGATCCCGACAAGGTGCTAAAGACGCTCTCTGATTTCGGCGTGAAACCGAGAGGCGAGGGGCGCGGTGCCGCGGGCCCGCTGAAATCCTACGTGAGTATGCGCATGGAAGACCGCGGCGGCGCGAGAGGCGGCACGCCGGAGTTGTACTTCACCGATCCCGATGGCATCCTGATGCAACTGCAGGATGTGAGTTATTGCGGCGGCGGAGGCACCTTCGGCGAGGTGTGCGCGGCGCTGGCATAGTAAAGAGATGACCTCCGCTCTGGACGCCGGCGTGCTCGCTCGTGTCGACCAGCTCTCTAAAGATTTTGCAGCCGCGCAGCCCTTCCGCTACGTGGTGATCGAACCGTTTCTGGAAGCGGGATTCTGCGCCGAGTTGATGGCGCAGTTTCCATTCTTCGACCGGGGAAAAGCCCGCAATGAAATGGGCGAGGTAGCGGGGAAGGCAGTGTTTTCAAACCTCGCCGCACTGGGGCCCGCGTATGTGCGCTTCGACCGCCTGATGCAGGACCCCGAGTTTCTGGCGCTCACCAGCCGCATGACCAGTATTCCGAATCTGCTGTACGATCCCGAATATGTGGGCGGCGGAACGCATGAGAACCTGCATGGCCAGGAACTCGACACGCACGTCGATTTCAATTTTCATCCCACCACCCAAACGCACCGGCGGCTGAACCTGATTCTGTTCCTGAATCCGGAATGGGAGGAATCCTGGGGCGGGTGCCTGGAGCTATCGCGCGATCCCTTCGTGCCTGAATACAAATCTGTGGCGCCGCTGGCGAACCGCGCTGTGATTTTCGAAACCACCGAGGCGTCCTGGCACGGGTTCCGCAAGATCCAGATTCCGGCGGAGAAGAACCTGTCGCGGCGCTCCATCGCGGTGTACTTCTATACCAAGGAGCCGCCGGTGCAGGGCGCTGCGCCTTCGCACGCCACGTTCTACTATCAGCGCCCAATGCCGAAGCATTTGCGTCCCGGCTATGAGCTCAGCAAGGCCGACGTTCAGGAGTTGAAGACCCTGTTCGAGCGCCGGGATCACTACATTCGCTTTCTCTACGAGAGGGAGATGCAGTTCACGAAGACGCTGGATAAAGTGATCCACTCACCGACGTTTCGTTTGGCTGCAAAATTCGCCAAGGTGGCAAAGTTCGTGACCGGAAAGAGAACTAGTTCTTCCTAGCAACGTCCATGCGGCTGAGAGTGTCGGCGTAGGCCGCGATGCCCTTGTAGAGCGCTTCGGCGATCTTCTGCCGGTGCTCGGGCTTGCGCAGCAGCGACTCTTCCGTGGAATTCGTCAGGAACCCGATCTCCGCCAGCACGCTGGGCATGTCCGCCCCAATCAGCACCACGAACGGAGCCATCTTGATCCCGCGGTTCTTAGCCCCCTGCGTGCTGCTCTTGGAGACTACCGAAAGCGAAGTCTGCAGCTTCGAGGCGAACTCGCGCGATTCGTCGATCTTGTCTTTGAGAGCGATCTTTTCGAGCAGACTGTGCAGCTCATGGATAGACCGTGATGACGTAGCGTTCTCACGTGCGGCCAGCTCCAGTGCGGTTTTCGATGTCGTGAAGTTCAGAATGTAAGTTTCCACACCGGCCGCCGCACGATAAGGCGACGAGTTGGCGTGGATCGAAAGGAACAGATCCGCTTCCTTCTGGTTGGCGATGTGAGTGCGCTCCTCCAGACCTACGTAAGTATCGTCGGACCGCGTATACACCACGTCGCTACCCATGCGCTCCTCGATCAGCGCGCCCAAACGCTGGGCGACATCCAGTGTCAGATCCTTTTCGTAGTAGCCGGATGGTCCGTGGGTACCCACATCATTCCCGCCATGGCCCGCATCGATCACAACGCGTTCCAGCTTCAGCCCTAGTGCGCGCGTCAGGGAGCGGTCGCCGCGCCTGGCGGGCGAAGGAGGCTTGGTGTCCGGAGGCGGAGGCAGCTCTCGCGGCAATGCCGCTGGGAACGCAGGCAACCGTGCCGGCTTGGAGAGGGCGACAATCTTCGTAGGAGCGGCCACTTCAGGCGCTGCAGGCTCAGGTTTCGCTTCCGCTTTGGGCTCCACGGGCGGCGGTTCGAACTTACGCGGCTCAGGTTTTGCTACCACCTTGGCCGCAGGTTCGTCCCGGTCGGCCGCACGAGTCAAATCCTTGCCCCCGGTGACACTCGTCTGGGACGGCGCCGGCGGGTGGTCTTTTGACCGCAGCTCGATTACCAGGCGGCTGGGATTCGAGAGCTGCGAAGTAGTGACGGAGGCGGCTTGCGCCAAATCGAAGACCACGCGCGTCACATCCGGCTGCGTTTCCGCCACGCGAATCTGCTGCACCAAAGCGTCTCCTACCGCGATGGTGTGCGAACCCTTGGTAACCATCTGCGGACGCGCTCCATGAATGTCGAAGAACAGACGCTCGGGATTTGTGAGCGCGTTGTATTTGAAAGTGAAGTCAGAGGAGACTTCGATCGCGATACGCGTCGCGTCTCCGAGCGACCAATAGCGAACGGATGTGACTTTGGCGGATTCGGGCGCACCCGAGGCGGGAGACACTCCCACTGCCAGGAAAGCGCAGGCCGTGAAAAGCGCCCGGCGGATTCCTGAACTATTCCTGCGCGGTTCTGAGAACCAGTCTGCCATTCGGGTCGATCGACTGCTCAAGCTTCGGATGCTTCTCTTCGGCTGGCGCCTGCGCTTCCACTGCGAGTGCGTCCGCCGTTTCCTGCGCCGCGTTCTTCGCGGCCTCGTTCTGTTTCGCCGCCTGGTAGCGCTGCCCCACTTGATTCACGTAATCCCGCGTCTCAGCGTAGGGCGGCGTGCCCTTATACCGATCCACGGCCTTGGGCCCCGCATTATAGGCAGCCAGCGCCAAGCGGTCATCTCTATAAACGCTCTGCAAATACCGAAGGTATTTTACACCCGCCTCGATGTTCTGCGCGGGATCGAAGGAATTGCTCACGCCAAGCATGCGGGCGGTGCCGGGCATCAGTTGCATCAGCCCCTCGGCTCCCACGGGAGAAACGGCGTAGCGGTTGTAGTTGCTTTCCACCTGAATCACCGACTGCACCAACAGCGGGTCGACGTTATGCGCACGGGCGCTCTTCTCCACCAGTTCCTGGATTTGTGGTGGAGGCGGCGCGATAGTGGCTGTCCGCGTTCGGCTCTCGCCGCCGGAGACGGTTCGCACAAGTTTGCCGGTTCGGCGGTCGACGCGGACAATCGACACTTTTCCCGCGTCGGCCGAAGGCGTCAAAAGAGTAGACGGTCCGGACTCAGCTGCGCGCATGGGGGAGGCGGCCAGCATAGCAAGTGCTAAAGAACAAATATACACCTTTTTGTTTAGGCGCGGAGCCACTCGGATTTCCGGCCTGTGCATTGTTACCATCTTCTCATGGACTCCAGGGCGCCGCTGCGGATTGAGGGTTCCATGCTGGCCGGCCGCACGGTCCCGTTTTCCATCAAGAATAAACTCTTCAAAATGCATGGTTTGTTGAAAATCCTGACGCTGCCAGAACGGAGCCCGCGATGAGCGAACACTACATCGAGTTCCGCAATGTCTTTAAGACGTTCGACTACCCGGTTTTAGTCGACGTCAATTTTCATGTGGATGCCGGCCAAACGCTGGCCATCATCGGGCGCAGCGGCGTCGGTAAGTCGGTGAGCCTAGGGCACATCATGGGGTTTCTAAAGCCCGACGCCGGGCGGGTGATCGTGTCCTACCAGGACATTACCGAGTTCACCGAAGCCGAGCTGCGCATGATTCGCAAGAAAGTGACCATGGTGTTCCAATCCGGGGCCCTATTCGATTCGCTCACGGTAGGCGAGAACATTCTGTTCTCGCTGGAGCTGCGTGAGGACTACACTCCGCACAACAAGGAAGACGTGGTCAACGGCCTGCTCGACATGGTGGATTTGCTCGATTTCCGCGATATCTACCCCGGAGAGCTTTCTACCGGCCACCGCCGCGCCGTGGCGATCGCCCGTGCTCTGGCGGCACAGCCCGAGTGCATCCTCTATGACGAGCCGACCACCATGGTGGACCCCATCATGAGCGACCACGTGGGCAACCTGATGTTGCGGCTCAAACGGCAGTTGAAGCTGACCGGCGTCGTGGTCACGCACGATCTGGAATTGATGCGCAAGGTGGCCGACACCGTGGTGGTGCTGCACGAAGGCAAAGCTATTTATTTCGGTCCGGTAGTGGATTTGGAAAAATCCGAGCATCCACACATTCAGGAGTTCCTGGCGATGGACCGGGTGGCGTAAAATTATTTGCCCACCGCGTGCAGGATGCTCTTCTCGTTCTCCAGGCAGAAGTAATCCATCAGTTCCGTATTGGGCTGGATGAACTCCTTCACTTTCGCAGTCCAAGGCTTGGTGTAGGCCTTGGGATCGTCCACCGTGATCTCCAGTTCCATAAGGCCGTAGTTCACTCTGTGGTATCGCTCCGTGATTTTTCCGGCTTCGGTGAGCGGATTGCCGCTACGGTCCAGCCACTCGCCATCGATAAAGCCGCTGGTCTCTACCACCAACGTATCGCCGTCCCATTTCCCTACTGAGTAGCCATTCGGCGTCGGCAGGGGGTCGGCGGGCATGGGCCGCCCATCGGTGAAGATCTGACGATAAGTAGTATCGCGCTCCATCAGAATCACCAGCAGTCCGGGAAGCTGAATGAACTTGCGAAAAAATGGATTGATGGTCAGCTTCACGATGCCGGTGGGGTGGCAATTCGCACCAGGATCGGACTTCCCATTCTCCGCCAGGCGAGCCTTCCTGAGCTCCGCGGCCCAGGGCTGGTAAGGGATGCCGCCCGGAACATTCCAGCCGAGGTTGATAAATTCGCGGCTGACCTCCATGTCGGGGCAGCCATCCGGTGGACACGGCAGATTCTTTTCGAGTAGCCACAGGCCGGAGAGATCCGGCTTGCCATCCGCAGTGCGCGGCGTGGGAGCCGCCAAGTTCGGCGTGCCATCCGATTTCTTAGGGACGCCAGGCGTGGGGTAGTTCAGCCACTGGGCGGAAAGAGAAAAGGATGCTGCCATCGAAATCGCCGCCACCACCGCCATCTTCATGAAACTTTCACCTCACTACGAGGAAGGCTAGCATAACATCGCCGTCATTTCCCTACGAGGTGCGGAATATCCTTCTCGCTTTCAAGACAATTGTCTTCGAGTAGCTCGGTGTTCAGCACAATCACCAGGTCCAGCTTAACGGTCCAGGGCTTGGTGTAGGCTTTGGGATCGTCGACGGTGACCTCCACCTCCATGCGCCCGAAGTTGACGCGGCGTAGGCGCTCGATCACCTTGGCGCTAGCGGTCAGCGGGCTGCCACTGCGGTCGAGCCATTGCCCGTCGCGGAAGCCATTGGTCTCGACGACCAGAGTGTCGCCATCCCATTTTCCAGTTGAATAGCCGTTGAATGATGGGTTAGGGTCCACGGGAAGCGGGCGGCCGTCGAGGAAGATCTGGCGGAAGGATGCGTTGCGCTCGTTCAGCATGACCAGAAGCCCGGGAACCTGGATCATCTTGCGATACATCGCGTCGGTGTGCAGGCGCAGGAAGCCAATGGGCAGGCAGTGTGTACCGGGATCGTCTTTCCCGTTCTGCTCGCGGCGGGACCTGACGAGTTCCGCAGCCCACGGCTGATAAGGGAGACCGCCCTTGAGACTCCAGCCAAAGTTCACGAATTCCTGGCTGACCTCCTGATCGGGGCAGCCATCGGGCGGACAGGGCCGATTCTTCGGCGTATCCCAGATTCCGGAAAAGTCCGGCTTTCCGTCAGTGGTGCGCGGCGCGGGCGCGGTCAAGTTCGGCGAGCCGTCGGATTTTTTCGGGACACCGACAGTCGGGTAGTTCAACCACTGCGCGGGAGCCAGCACAGGCAACGCCAGCATGACGACACTTTGCAGAATAAGCGGAGTTCGCATGGGGTGTTCCCACAATCAGCGCGCGGAAAATTTATAAACTGTCGTCGTGCGATAGGTCCCGCCGGGCTTCAATTCGGTGGTGGGGAAATTCGGCTTGTTGGGAGAGTCGGGATAGTGCTGCGTCTCCAGACAAAGCGCGCCGCGCCGCGCGTAGGTTTTGCCGTCTTTCCCCTTCAAGGACTCCGGCATATTGTTGCCGGTATAGAACTGGACTCCGGGTTCCGTGGTCCAGACTTCCATCACCCGCCCGCTGCCGGGTTCGTAAACTTCGGCGGCCTTCGCCAGGCTGCCGTTACGGCTCCGCAAGACGTAGTTGTGATCGTAGCCCTTGCCATATTGGAGCTGCGGATCGTTCTGCGCGATGCGTTCGCCAATGGCGTGTGCGCTCGTGAAGTCGAACGCCGTGCCTTTGACCGGTATTATTTCGCCGGTTGGAATTAGGCCCTGATTCACTGGCGTAAAGCTATCTGCATGAATTGTCACCTGGTGCTTCAAAATATCGCCGGAACCAGGTCCCGCCAGATTGAAGTAGGAGTGATTGGTGAGATTGACCACCGTTGGACGGTCTGTGGTCGCGCGGTACTCAATCTTCAATTCGTTTTCCGGAGTTACTGTGTAGGTCACCCTCGCCGACAGAGTACCGGGATATCCTTCCTCGCCATCCTTACTCACGTAGGTGAGTTCCAGGCTCTTCCCGGTGGGGCCACTCACTTCACGCGCATTCCAAACGTGCTTGTCAAAACCTTTCAAGCCGCCGTGCAGTCCGTTAACGCCATTGTTCTTGGGAAGACTATAGCTCTTGCCTTCCAGCATGAATTGGGCGCCACCAATGCGGTTTCCATAGCGGCCGATGATGGCGCCATAGTATCCGCCTGCAGTCTGATACGATGCAAGATCGCTCAGGCCGAGCACGACGTCAGCGTATTTGCCCGCGCGATCGGGCGCCGTGAGCGAAGTAACGATTCCGCCGTAGCTGATGATTTGGGCTTGCATTCCTTTGGCGTTGGAGAGCGTATAGACATACACCGGCGTCCCATCGGAAGTGGTGCCGTAGAGCTTGCCGGGATTCTGCGCCAGCCCGGCGGCAGCACCAAGCATCAGCAAAACACAGAAGAGCGGTCGCGTGAAGTTTTTCATCGGAGGTGGCCTCGCAGTTCACGTTAGTATACTGCGATCACCTCGACGGCTGGGAAAGCGACTAGGCGAGAGCGTTGATGGCTTCGCGCGCGCCCATCTGACGCAGGCAGCGGTCGATCCATTGCTTGGTCAGCTTCTCTTGGACGCCGTTCTGGGAGAGGCGCGTGCGCAGGTTGCCCCAATCCACCTGGTCCAGCGGCTGATCCTGATTGAAGCAGCTGAAAACCACGGTCTCTTCGCCGGTGGTGGGGTCCTTGTGGACCTGCAGGCACTGCGCGCAAATCTCTTTCATCATGCATTGCATGGGCGAGTTGATGCTGGCAACACCGACGTGATCGGGCTTCAGGTAGGGCTTCAGCACCGTATGCCGCGCACGCGCCACCGCCGCCATCATGCCATCGGAGCCGATGGCGATCACGCGGTCGACCGAATGCAGCGGGATATTGGTATCGCCGAGATCACCACGCCCATAAGCCTCGATGGCCTGGACGATATTTCCAACGAAGGCTTTATCTTGCGCGCGCCCCGCAGTGAATCCCGGAGCCTCATCGGAGCACCAGACGACGACGTCGGCAGCCTTTTCGATCTCATCGATTTTGTAGCGGTCGACTATCTTCTTGTAGCCGGCGAAATAAATGGTTCGCGAACCGTTCGCGCGCAACTGCTGGCCGATGGAGAACAGAACGGCGTTGCCGAGCCCGCCGCCGACGAGCAGGGCCGTTTCTTTTCCCGGCGTTTCGGTGGGCGTTCCGGTGGGCCCCATCAGGATCACGGGCTCGCCGGGCTTGAGCAGCGCACATAGGTCGGAGGAGCCGCCCATTTCGAGCACGATGGTCGAAAGCAATCCTTTCTCACGATCGACCGAAGCGCCGGTGAGTGCGATTCCCTCCATGCCCAACACCGTATCGTTAGAGCGCGGCGCCAGCGTCTCAAAATTCTGCAGGCGGTAGAACT
>CAZDGT010000284.1:0-3119 GCA_964504905.1 uncultured Bordetella sp.
TGGTCGGAAAATTCTAATCGCTAAAGGGACACATACCTGCCTTTAAGCGGATCCCTATAGTGCTCGCAGGATTTGGTGTCGATTGTAAACAATGGCGTACGTCCAGATCGAAAAGGCAATTTGATCGATGCTTAAAGAAATACGCCCGCATCTTTAGGGATCCCGGCTGTTCTGCGTTTCTCAGATTCTCCGATGCCCGAGCCTCCATTTGGCAGGCTCATTCACGCCAGACTGGTTCTCTGGATGACGATTCGTTAGCCTGTGATACTAATGAGCTGGATCACCTTCATCTGGACGATGACCGCTGGCATCTGCCTGACCCTCGGGGCAGTGCATTTTGTTGTTTGGACGCGGCGACGCGACGAGAGGGCGAATCTGGTGTTCTCGGTTACCGCGGCTGCTGCCGCAGGCTATGCCGTTCTCGACATGATTGCGTTGCGTGATCAGACGCCGGCTGAGTATGGGCAGTTGTGGCGATGGGCTCTCTCGTTGGGGATGCTGGAGGGACCATTGATGGCCTGGTTCATCCGTCTGTATCTGCGGGCCGGAAGGCTGTGGCTGTTGTGGCTGATCTGTGGGGTGCGGGGGCTGATGCTGGCTCTGAATTTTGCGCCCGGGGCCAATTTCTATTTTCGCGAGATCACTGGTTTGCAGCAGACGCCGCTGCTGGGTGAATTGATCTCGCGTCCGCATGGCGCGTTGCACCCCTGGGTGATTCTCATGCCACTCAGCTTTATTTTGATCATCCTCTTTGCGATAGATGCTGCCCACACCGCGGCCCAGCGGAGCGGACGACGTCGTGCATGGGTGTTAGGCGGCTTGATGGCGGTGGGATTTTCGGCAGGGCTCGTGTCTTACGCATTGTATGCGCGGGGAATTTTGCCGAGCTCTTTTTCCAGCCAGCTTGTCCTGTCGCTCATTATTTTCATGGGCTATGAACTGAGTGTTGATGTGCTGCGGGCAGGTCAATTATCGCGCTCGTTGGAGCAGTCCGAGGAACGAATGAGGCTGGCAGCTTCCGCTACAGACCTCGGGTTATGGGAGTGGGACATCGTCAAGGACGAGATCTGGGCCACCGAAAACAGTCGTGCGCGCGTCGGGGCCGGCCCATCCGAACGGATCGATTTTGCCCGCTTTCTCCAATCGGTTCATCCTGACGACCGTGAACTGATTCAGCGGGCGGTGCGCCATTCGCTCGAAGGCAGCGGCGAATACGAGGCCGAATATCGCGTGGTGACCCCGCCCGGCACGACCCGCTGGGTTGTGGCTCGTGGGCAAGTGGAACGTGACCGGAATCGTCAACCGCTCCGGTTGCGCGGCGTCTCGGTTGATGTCACCGAGCGCAGGTCGGCGGACCAGAAATTTCGGCTGGCCGTGGAAGCATCACCCAGCGGCATCGTGCTGGTGAATGGCGCGGGCCAGATCGTGCTGGTCAACGCGCAAACGGAGCGGCTCTTTGGCTACGCGCGCGAGGAATTGATCGGGCAAACCGTGGAAAGATTGATTCCGGAGCGATTTCGTAACGCGCATCCCGGCCTGCGGTCGGGATTCCACGCCGTGCCGACGGCACGCGCCATGGGCTCAGGACGAGAACTATTCGCGCTGCGCAAGGACGGGACGGAGTTTCCAGTGGAGATCGGCTTGAGCCCGATTCACAGCGAGGAAGGGACTCTTGTGCTGACCACCATCGTCGATATCACCGCCCGCAAGCTGGCTGAAGCGGAGCTTCGAAGAGTGCAGAGCGAACTGGCGCATGTTTCGCGCGTATCGACCATGGGACAACTCTCCACCGCCCTGGCACACGAGCTGAACCAACCCCTGGGAGCAATCCTCAGCAATGCCGAGGCGGCAGAAATGTTGCTCGACGCGGATCCTCCCGCGCTGGATCAAGTGCGTGAAATTCTTGCCGACATACGCCAGGACGACGAGCGGGCGGGAGAAGTCATTCGTCGGATGCGGGCGCTGTTGCGCAAACAGGAGATGGAGATGCGTCCGCTGGACCTAGGGGACCTGGTTCAGAATGTCGTGCGGCTGGTCAGTGGCGACGCGGTGTTGCGGAAAGTGATCGTGCGCGCGGAATTAGCGTCGAGTCCGCTTCCCGTGCGCGGCGACCGGGTGCATCTGCAGCAGGTGCTCCTGAATCTCCTGGTGAATGGGATGGATGCCGTGGCGGAAAGCGATTCGGAGGCGCGCCAGGTAATCGTGCAGGCTGGCAAAAATCGCATCGGCGAAATCGAAGTGTCAGTCAGTGACAATGGCCCGGGCATAGCTCCGGAACTGCTCCCGCGACTCTTCGAGCCGTTCTTCACCATGAAGCCCAACGGCATGGGAATGGGGACCTCCATCGCCCGGACGATCGTCCAGGCACACAACGGACACATTTGGGCTGAAAACAATCCGGGCGGCGGCGCGACGCTCCGGTTTACGCTACCGGTTGACGAAAGGCAGGGGGATCGTCAAAATTCCGGTGTGCCCAAAGCGGAAGAGCCAGGCCAAAGCAAACTGTGAACGCCCCGTCTCCCACCATTCACATTGTGGATGACGACGATTCGTTTCGCCGGGCGATTTCACGCTTGTTGCAGGCGGCGGGTTTCGCGGTGCAGGGCTACGCTTCGGCCGGCGAGTTTCTGGTGGCCGGTAGCGGCGATAATCCGGGGTGCGTCCTGCTGGATGTACAGATGCCCGGCCTGGACGGCCTGGACTTGCAGACGGCGCTGGCAAGGAAGGGGGTCCTCTTGCCTGTCATCTTCATAACGGGGCACGGCGACATTCCCATGAGCGTGCGCGCCATGAAGACCGGAGCGGTGGACTTCCTGACCAAGCCCGTTAAAAAGGAGGCATTGCTCGGCGCGGTTGAGGCCGCCCTGGCTCGCGACGCGGGCCAGCGCACGGCTCGCGAAAAATCCCGCCGTTTCCGTGAAAGCTTTGAAAGCCTCACCGAGCGCGAGCGGGAAGTATTTGATCTCGTCACATCGGGCAAGTTGAACAAACAGATTGCCGCAGAACTAGGCACTGCGGAGCGAACGGTAAAGGCACACCGGGCGAACATCATGGAGAAGATGGAGGTCGAATCCCTCGCCGAGCTCGTGCACATCGCCGCCCTGCTGAAGTCCGAGAGC
>CAZDGT010000285.1:0-9591 GCA_964504905.1 uncultured Bordetella sp.
CGGGGTCAAATGACGGTGGTTGATACGGCGGCGCGGTGCGCTCCATTTAGTCCCTAGTCTGCGCCTCGGCGCTTAGAAAGCCGTCCTCACCTTCTTGACGAATTTATTGTTCATTGGCGACGTGTTCGCCTCTCCCGGCCGCGGCATGGTTGCGCGGCACCTCAAAGACATCGTGGCGGCGGAGAATATCCACTTGGCCATAGCCAACGTGGAGAACGCGGCTGGAGGATTCGGCGTCTCCCCGCAGTTGGCCGACGAATTGTTCAATTTCGGTTTGGATGTGCTAACCACCGGCAACCACGTTTGGGATAAACGCGAGATCTACGAATACTTCCCCAGCCATCCGCGCCTGTTGCGCCCGGACAACTATCCGGAGGGTCTTCCCGGGGCCGGCGTTGTCGTTGTGCAAGCGCACAATGGAGTGGACTGTGCGGTGATCAATCTGCAAGGGCGCGTGTACATGCCGCAGACGGATTGCCCATTCCGCAAGGCCGACAAGATTTTGGCCGCGCTTCCCGCCGAAGTCAAAGTGCGCTTTGTCGATTTTCACGCCGAGGTATCCAGCGAAAAGGTGGCGATGGGATGGTATCTCGACGGCCGTGTTTCCGCGATGGTAGGCACGCACACGCACATTCCTACCGCTGACACACGCATTCTCCCTGGAGGCACAGGGTATCAAACGGACGCGGGGATGACGGGTCCCTACAACGGGGTGATCGGCGTGGACAAGCAGATCATCCTGGAACGGTTCCTTACGCAAATGCCGGTCCGCATGGAAGCGGCGCGGCACGGAGCCGAACTGCACGGCGTGGTAGTGGAGGTGGATGAATCCACTGGGCACGCGGCCGCGATCCGTCGTATCGCATTGACTTAATCAGGTAACCTAATCTTCGTGGCACTGACCTTCGACGAAGCCCGGGCGTGCGTTCTGCGCGAAGTCGGCGTGTCGATGGGCACCGAGACCGTGCCGCTCGCTGAAGCCGCGGGCCGGGTACTGGCGGAAGCAATTGCGGCAGATCGCGACTACCCGCCGTTTCCCCGCTCCGCTCGCGACGGGTTTGCCGTGCGCGCGGCGGATGTGCCCGGCGATCTGCGAGTCATTGGCGAGGTGCGCGCTGGAGAGGTATTTCGCGGAGCGGTTGCCGCAGGGGAGTCGGTTGAAATCATGACCGGTGCGCCGGTGCCGGATGGCGCCGACGCCGTTGTGATGGTCGAGTACACGGAGCGCAGCGGCGAACACGTTAAGATCGGGAGCTCAATCAAGCCGGGCGAAAACTTCAATGCGCGCGGCATTGAAGCTCGCCACGGAGATATTGTGCTCTCGGCGGGCATCCGCATCGGGCACGCCGAAGTCGCAATGCTGGCGACGGTCGGGCGCACTCAAGCGTTGGTTTACCGGCGACCGCGGGTGGCCATTGTGTCTACCGGGGACGAGATTGTGGAATCCGGCGAGCAGCCGGCGCCGCACCAGATCCGTAACTCCAACGCCACGTCGCTCGCAGTGCAGGTATGTCACGCCGGAGGCGCGCCGGAGATCCTGCCCATTGCCCGGGACAACTATGAATCTACGAGGAACCTGGTCCGGCAGGGTTTGGCAGCCGATCTGCTGCTGCTGTCGGGAGGCGTCTCAGCCGGCAAATATGACCTTGTCGAAAAAGTCCTGGCGGAATTTGGAGCGAAGTTCTTCTTTGACCGTGTCAAGATTCAGCCGGGCCAGCCCCTGGTATTTGGCAAAGCGCAGAGCAAGTTTTTTTTTGGTCTGCCGGGGAATCCGGCGTCAACCATGATTACGTTCGAAACCATCGCGCGCGCTGCCGTTGAAAAAATACAAGGGATGCGGGAGCCGGCCCTGCCTCTGCTCCGCGCGCGGTTAACACGCCCGGTACGGCATAAAACCGGGATTACGCGTTTCCTTCCAGCACGGCTTAGTACAGATGGCTCGACCGTAGAGCCGGAAACGTCCCACGGGTCTGGCGATGTCGCGGCCCTGGCCCGCTGCAATGCCTTCCTGGTAGCCGATCCCGACCGGGAAGAATGGACGGCGGGCGACGATATCCGTGTGATGATGAAGTAAATGAAGCGTCTTTCTCACTTCGACAAAAAGGGCCAGGCAAGCATGGTAGATGTGTCGGCCAAGCCCGAGACCAAACGGACCGCCGAAGCGCATGCCTTTGTGCGCATTAAGCATAGTGTGCTCAAAAAGTTGCCGGACAATCCCAAAGGCGATCCTTTACAGGTGGCACGCTTTGCAGGAATCAGCGCCGCGAAGAAAACTTCGGAACTCATCCCGATGTGCCATCCGCTAATGCTTTCCCATGTAGATGTTGAGTGCGCTGTTGAAAGTAAAGGTGTACGTATTAAGAGCACGGCCAGCATACTGGGTCCTACCGGCGTGGAAATGGAAGCTTTAATGGCGGCTTCCGTGGCCGCGCTGACCGTTTACGATATGACAAAGGCGCTGGACAAAGGCATCGAGATCCAGGACGTTTATCTTCTTTCAAAGACCGGTGGTAAGTCCGGAGACTTTGAGAGAAATGGCAAGAAAAAATGATTCGTGCGGCCGTAGTCACCATTAGTGATTCAGTGGTGGCTGGCACCCGCGAGGACCGCTCCGGCAGAGCTCTCGCAGACAAAGTGATCGAACTTGGCTGGGTTGTGGCTCAAACAAAAGTAGTGAGCGACGATATGGACCAGATCTCAACGTTGTTGGTAGAACTGACGGATGTAGACGTCATTGTGACCACCGGAGGAACCGGAGTCGCATTGAGAGACGTCACACCAGAGGCGACTGCAGCGGTAAGCGACCGCAGGATCGAAGGGTTTGGCGAATTGATGCGGCGAAAGGGTATGGAGAAGACGCGTTTCGCGTACCTTTCCCGGGGAGGAGCTTACACGCGCGGGGAGGTCCTGATCGTGAATGTACCGGGATCGCCCAAAGGTGCGGTAGAGTCATTGGAGGCGGTGGCGGAGTTGATCCCGCACGTCGTCGACCTGTTACATGGGAGGACGGAGCATCGTGCGTAATGCAAGAGCTTTGATGGCACTCTTCCTGGTTGGAGCGCTTTTCGCGCAGGACAAGGCTCCGGACAGGCCCGACTTTTCGACCGAAACGCGGATTGTCATGACGCCCGTAACGGTGACCAACCGCGACGGTACCGTCGTCAATGGGCTGACTCCCAAAGATTTCCGCTTGCTCGACAACGGAAAACCGCAGAAGATCACCGAGGATATCGCGGTGCACCCGATTTCCATGGTGATGGTGGTGCAGGCAAATTTAGAAGTGGAGAAGATGCTGCCGGCCGTGCAGAAAGTGGGATCGGCGATTCAAGCGCAGATTCTGGGGGACGATGGCGAAGCGGCGGTCCTCCAATTCGATCATCGCATCCAGACGCTGACCGACTTCACTTCCGATCCGGACAAACTTTCGCTGGCGTTGAAGAAGCTGAAGGTGGGCAGTTCGACGAGCCGCTTGAACGATGCCACTATGGAAGGCATCAATCTGTTGAAAAGGCGTCCGGCCAGCCGACGGAAAATACTATTGCTGATCACCCAGGTGCGGGATGGCGGTAGCGAACTCAGGCCGCGGGAAGTGCTCAGCGCGGCGGAGTTCGCGAGCATCGTGATCTATTCGATCGATATCTCAAAATTTATCTCGTCCATTACGGCTGCCCCCCCGGCCAACCGCAGCGTGCTGGATAACCGCCCGCCGGGAGCTGTCCACATGCCGGCAGGCGTGGTCGAAACGCCTACCACACAATCGCAACAGGCGGTGGGCAACTGGGCTCCGGTGGTCAAAGACATTTACGAGTTGGCGAAAGGGATCTTTGTTCCGAACCCCGCGGAGGTCTACACAACCTATAGCGGAGGCCGGCAATACACGTTTAGGACACAAAAGGATCTGGAGCGGGCCGTTTCCGACTTGGGCGAGGAACTACACAGTCAATACCTGCTGACCTATACGCCTACGCCAGCGACCCTCGAAGAAGGCGGATACCACAACATTGTGGTGCAGGTGAACAAGCCGGACATGAAGGTTCGCGCACGCGACGGGTATTACTGGGCGGGCGGAAAAGCCCAGTAGCGGCCTAGAGCCGCTCGTAGACGTAAGCGGCGGCCGCGACGTCCTCCACTCCCAAGCCATTCGACTTGAAAATAGTGAGGGGCGTGCCCTCTGGACGCTGCTCGACTTTAGCCAGATCGACAATGCGCCGGTCGCCCCAATCCACCGGCGCAAGAATCAAGTCTCCCGCTTCAATCTTCGCGACCTCCACTGAGTCGACGGCGATCAGATCCGCGCGGTGGATCAGGCGCGACGGCAGTTCGCGGCGCTGCTCCCGGTTCGATCCCATGGCGTTGATGTGCACGCCGTGCTCGCCGCGCACAAGCCAGGAGTCGTCAATCACAGGGTCCTTCGAAGGCGTCGCGGTGACCACGATATCGGCGCCGCGCACCGCTTCTTCGGCTGAACCGACGGCGCGAGCCTGATTCGCTTCAGCAAACGCCTCGCGCTTTTCCTGGCTGCGGCTCCACACGCGAATGTCCTTGAGATTGCGGACGCAGCGGATCGCGTCAATCTGCGACTGCGCCTGAAATCCGCTGCCGATTACCGCAAGCGTGGTAGCTTCGGGCGACGCCAGGAGATCCGTGGCGTAGCCGGAAGCCGCCCCGGTCCGGATCTGCCCCAAGAAGTTGGCCTCGAACTGGGCGAGGGGCCGCGCTGTCTCGCTGTCGAACAGGAAGAAGAAAAAGTGCGCTCCATGCTTGGGATTCGTGGAATAGAATTTGGTCCCGAAATACTTGCCATAGACGCCTCCCATGCTGTGCAGCGTCGAGCCGTTATCCAGATAAAGCCGCCGGCGCGGCTGGTTGGAGGCAGTTCCCTTCCGCAGCGCCGTAAACGTCTGGTGCATGATGCGAACGCATTCCTCCATTGGCAAAATGTCGCGGACCTGCTCTTCGGTGACGTGAATCATCAAGAGACAGTGTACACGGGGGTCCCCACAAGGCGGCTACACGCTGAGCGAATCGGCGAGCGCTTCGCGGAAACTGACCATCTGGGCGTCTGAGCTGCGGTGCCCCTACCGCGTGACCGGATCCGCAACCTCGGGGTCGAGGCCGAGTTCGGCGATGGCGGCCTGGGCGCGCTGGGCGTCTATCTTGCCTTCGCGGGCCAGGGTGGAGAGCGTCGCTTGCGCGATGGCTTCCGCTGAGATTTCGAAGAAGTGGCGCAAGTGCTCGCGGTTCTCGCTGCGGCCGAAGCCGTCGGTGCCGAGTGTATGCAGCCGCGAACCGAGCCACGGCGACACCTGATCGGGCCACGCCTTCATATAGTCGCTGGCGGCAATGATCGGACCCGACTCGCCTTCCATCACCTTCGCGATGTGCGCGACGCGCGGCTGCTCTGCCGGATGCAGGCGATTCCAGCGGTCGACGGCCAGGCCTTCGCGGCGCAGCTCGTTGTAGCTGGTGACGGACCAGACGTCGGTCGCTACCTGATAGCGTTCCGCCAAAATCTGCTGGGCTCGCAACGCCTCATTCAGAATAGAGCCGCTTCCAAATAGCTGTGCCAGCGCAGGACCATTCTGCGCAGGCCGGTATTTATAGAGGCCCTTCAGGATGCCGTCGCGCAATTCGGGCGAGACACCATTCTCGATACCGGGCATCGGAGGCTGCGCGTAGTTTTCGTTGTAGACGCAGATGTAGTAGAAGCGCTCTTCCATCTCCTGATACATGCGCCGGATGCCGTCCTGAATAATGACGGCCAGCTCAAACGCATAGGCCGGATCATAGATGGCGCACGTGGGAACGGAGGCGAAGAGCAGAGGGCTGTGGCCGTCCTGGTGCTGCAATCCCTCGCCCGAAAGCGTGGTGCGCCCGGACGTGCCGCCCATCAGGAAGCCCTTGCCGCGCGAATCGGCAAATGCCCAGACCAGGTCGCCGACACGCTGATAGCCGAACATCGAATAGTAGATGTAGAACGGAATCATTGGCACGCCGTAGTTGGCGTAGGCCGTGCCCGCGGCGATGCAGGAGGCCATGGAACCCGCTTCCGTAATGCCTTCTTCCAGAACCTGGCCGTTCTGCGCTTCCTTGTAGTACAGGAGCACATTCGAATCCACCGGTTTATATTTCTGACCCTGGCTGGCGTAGATGCCGTACTCACGGAACAGCGACTCCATGCCGAAAGTGCGGGCTTCGTCTGGGATGATAGGCACCACCAGCTTGCCGAGTTCCGGCGATTTTAGCAGTGATTTGATGACGGATACGAAGGCCGATGTGGTGGACGCCTCACGGCCGCGCGACCCTTCGAGCGCTTCCTTGAAAGTTTCGAGCGCGGGAGCTTTTATCTCGATGGGCTTCACGGTGCGTGCGGGGAGCGGTCCGCCTTGGGCTTCGATACGCTGCCGCATATAGCGAATTTCGGGCGAATCGTCGGGCGGGCGGAAGAAGTCGACGTGGGTCACGGCTTCGTCTGAAAGCGGAAGCTTGAAACGGTCGCGAATCTTGAGGAGATCAGCGTCAGCCAGTTTCTTGGTCTGGTGCGCGGTCATGCGCCCTTCGGCGCCTTCGCCCAGTCCGTAGCCCTTCACGGTCTTGGCCAGGATCACGGTGGGCTGGCCCTTGTGCTGCACGGCGCGATGGTACGCGTTGTAGACCTTGAGTGGGTCCAGGCCGCCGCGGCGCAAGCCCCAGATTTCGTCGTCGCTCATGTGCTCCACGAGCTTGAGCAGTTCGGGATACTTGCCGAAGAACTCCTTGCGGATGTAGGCGCCGTCCTGGGCGCGGAAGGTTTGGTATTCGCCGTCGACGCACTCATGCATGCGCTTGATCAGCAGGCCGCTGGAATCGCGAGCCAGCAGATCGTCCCAGCCGCCACCCCAAATTACTTTGATGACGTTCCAGCCGGCGCCGAGGAATGCGGCTTCCAGTTCCTGGATGATGCTGCCGTTGCCGCGCACGGGTCCGTCGAGGCGCTGCAGGTTGCAGTTGACCACGAAAATCAGGTTGTCGAGCTTCTCGCGCGATGCGAGCGTCAGCGCGCCCAGCGATTCGGGCTCGTCGGTTTCACCGTCGCCCAGGAACGCCCACACTTTACGCTGCGTTTTCGGGACCACGCCGCGGTTCTCCAGATAGCGCATGAAGCGTGCCTGATAGATGGACCCGATGGGCCCAAGTCCCATTGAGACGGTCGGGAACTGCCAGAAATCCGGCATCAGCCAGGGGTGCGGGTAGGAGGAGAGTCCGGGATGATCGCGCAGCTCGTGGCGGAAGTTCTCGAGGTGCTTTTCGTTCAAGCGCCCTTCCAGAAACGCGCGCGCGTACATGCCAGGAGACGCATGACCCTGGAAGTAGACAAAGTCGCCGGCCAGCTTACCCGCCGCCGCGTCCTGATAGGAGCCACGGAAGAAATGGTTGTAGCCAACTTCGACCAGCGTCGCGAGTGACGCGTAGGTGGCCAGGTGGCCGCCGATATTCGGGTCGTATTTGTTGGCCCGCACTACCATAGCGAGCGCGTTCCAGCGCGCCAGACATTTAATGCGCCACTCGATTTGACGGTCCCCTGGATAGGGCACTTCCTCTTCCGGCGGAATGGTGTTGATGTAGGGAGTATTCCAGCGGAGGGGAACACGCACGCCCAGGTTGGCGGCGCGCTCCATCAGGTGTTCCAGGAGGTAACTGGCGCGGTCCGGGCCTACTTGATCGACGATTTCGTCGAGGGCTTCAACCCACTCGGCGGTTTCCTGAGGGTTGAGGTCGTCTGGTGCTTCTACTCGTGGCTTCAGCATGAGGTTTATCTTAAGGTAACGTTTCTGGAGGCGACGGGCAAGCGGCCGTATTTGGGTATATACTTTCGGGCGAAAGGAGCTTCCATGCCCAAGTATGTGATTGAGCGGAATCTAGCGGGGGCGGGCCGGATGTCGCCCGAGGAGCTCGCCGCCGTGTCCGACAAATCCTGCTCGGCGCTTCGCAGTTTTGGTTCCCGCGTACAGTGGGTGCACAGCTATGTCACCGCCGATAGAATCTACTGCATCTATGTCGCGCCCAATGAGAGCGTGATCCGCGAGCATGCGCGGCTGGCGGGCATTATGATCAATCGTGTCGCCGAGATCAAGGCAGTGATCGATCCTACGACGTCCGAAGCTGCGGTGCCGGAGCGCGAGCGCATCCACGACTTCGCGAAAGAGGCGGGCGTTTACTAGGAGACGGGCGGAGGGGTGCGATAATCACGGCAGGTCCCGTGGCTTTCACCACACTCACTCGCTGCCCAACGTGCCGCGCCACCAATCGCATTCCGGCGAAGCACCTGGCCGATACAGGGCGCTGCGGCTCCTGTAAAGCACCGCTTCATCCTGCCGCCGAACCGATCGAAGCGGACAGTTCCAATTTCCTGCCTATCGTCCAGGAAGCCAAGGTGCCGGTTCTGGTGGATTTCTGGGCTCCCTGGTGCGGACCTTGCCGGATGGCCGCCCCCGAAGTGGAAGCGCTTGCAAAGGAAATTGCCGGGCGGGCACTGGTACTCAAGGTGGATACAGAGGCGCATCCCGACTTGGCGGAGCTGTATCAGGTTCAGTCCATTCCCCATTTCGCGGTGTTCCGTGACGGAAAACTGGTAATGCAAAACAGCGGACTGTCGCACCGTTCGGAGATGCTCCGGTGGCTGGAACAGGCCGGTGCCTGATCCGCCCAAAAAACCGCGAAGAATCCTTCGGGCTGTTCCGTCTTATAGTGTTATCGATGGTGCTGGACGCAAACGACCAGGAAGTAATCGAGGCCTGCCAGCGGGGCGAACCAGACGCCTTTGCCGCGCTTTTTGAGGCCCATCGGGACCGGGTTTATTCGATTGCCCTGCGGTTTTCTGGTGACCCGTCCGTGGCCTTGGATATCACCCAAGAAACGTTCCTCAAACTGATGTCCAAGATCGTGGAATTCCGCGGTGAGGCGAAGTTCGAGTCATGGCTGTACCGGCTAGTGGTAAACAATTGCCTGGATCAGCGGCGCGTGGGGCGCAGGTGGTCGCCGCTGGTCGATGGCTGGATCGGCAACTTGCGGGCGTCGGGCGAAAGCGTGCTGCAGCGATTGTTGCGCACCGAAGTGGAGCAGAACGTCCAACAATGCGTGCGACGACTGGCGCCGGAACTGCGCATGGTGGTTATTCTCCGCTACACCGAGCAACTAGCTTACGAAGAGATAGCCGAGATCCTGGGCTGCCCGCCTGGAACCGTGGCGTCGCGCCTGAACCGCGCCCACAAGTTACTGGAACGAAGATTGGCGGGTCTGCGGAATACATCGGGAGGAAATCGTGCCTAAGCAAACCAATACCTGGTTGGAGCCTTTGTTGACCCGCGAGTTGCGCAGGGTCGCGATGCCACCGGCGGCACCGCCTCGGGCGGAGGTAAGCCGGTCGCAGAGCCGCGCCGGAAGCATGTGGTTCGTGTTCGCCTCCGCGGGCGCCCTGATGCTGGCATCGGCGACGGGTCTGCACGCCTACTTGACGAACGCCCCTCCCTTGACCGGTCAGCGCACGGCCAAAGCGGTGCGTTTTCAAGCCTGGGTGCAGGCCAGCACCGGCCTGGATATCCATGGCGCCTG
>CAZDGT010000286.1:0-2064 GCA_964504905.1 uncultured Bordetella sp.
CTATATATTGTCTAATACTTTCAGCTGAATGTCAACTTTTTGTACCAATTTATTACTTGAGGTTCAAAGGCGCGTTCTTGGGATGATTTACCTTATATTAGAGGGATTCTTGGCCCTTGGGCACGGAAGGGAAATTGGCACTTGCGGCCTCCTGCAATTCGTCTAACTTCTGTATCAATAATGGCCAAAGCTCATTACCCCATCAAAGCGGTCTCCAAACGGACTGGGTTGACGGCGCACGTGATCCGGATCTGGGAGAAACGGTATGGAGCGGTTGAGCCCGACCGGACAGCCACAAACCGGCGCCTTTATTCGGAGCAACAGATTGAGCGGCTGAGCCTCTTGCGGGAGATAACCCAGTCCGGCCATAGCATAGGCCCGGTGGCGAAGTTGCCGACCGAGAAGTTGCGCCAGCTCGCTGCCCAGGCTGGCCGGCAAAACCCACCACCGCCAACGGCGGGTGCCAGCTCGCAGTCTCCACAGCTCGATGATTGCATTGACGCGGTCAAGGCGCTTGATTCCGGGGCACTCGAGGAATCGCTCAAGCGAGGGCTTACGGAACTGGGAACACAAGGGTTGCTGCAGCGGGTGATCGCGCCCCTGGCCCAAGCGATTGGCGACTTGTGGCGGGACGGCTCTATCACGGCGGCGCACGAGCATTTTGCCAGCGCCGTGATTCGGATTTTCCTGGGGCATGTCGCCAGGCCATTTGCCGCGCCGGAACGGGCGCCGGTTCTGGTGGTGGCCACACCCAGCGGACAATTGCACGAGCTGGGAGCGCTGCTGGCAGGCGCGGCGGCCAGCAATCTCGGCTGGCGCGTCACCTATCTCGGAGCGAGCCTGCCGGCGGCGGAAATCGCCGGCGCGGCCCGGCAGAACCGCGCCCGGGCCGTCGCTTTAAGCCTGGTTTATCCCGAGGACGATCCGCGCATGGAAGGCGAACTCGCACAACTGCGCGAATTACTGCCTGCAGAAGTGGCTCTGCTGGCCGGTGGCCGCGCCGTGCCCGCCTACCGCAAGACCCTCGACCACCTCGGCGTGCTGCAGGTCAGGGATCTTACGCAGCTTTGCCTCGCTCTGGATGGCATGCGCAAAGCGCCAGACGCGGCGAATTAACAGGCTCCCGGGTGGAACTCGATCGACGGAGGCAACACCAGCGGTTGGCCGCCGTTCAGGACGTGGGAAATGGATTTCGCTTCCCAGTGCAGGCCAGATGGAATAATACCAATCCTGCGCGAGACGCACACTGGCTCTGAGGATCTTTTATGCAACTGACAAGCCCCGCATTTGGCGAAGCTGGTCCGATTCCCGCCATGCATACCGGCGACGGGAAGGATATTTCCCCGCCCTTGAAATGGTCCGGCGCTCCGGCGAACACCAAAGCCTTCGTGTTGATCGTGGATGATCCGGACGCCACGCACGGAACCTGGGTCCATTGGGTGCTCTACGACTTGCCGGCCACCGCGACGGAACTACCCGCTGACGTTGCCCGGAGCCAGTATGTCGCGGGAGGCGCGATGCAGGGCTTGAATGATTTCCGACATCTAGGTTATGGCGGGCCCATGCCGCCGCCGGGCAAACCGCATCGTTACTTTTTCAAATTGTACGCGCTGGATCGGCTCCTCGAATTGAAACCGGGCCTGTCGAAAAAAGAGATCGAGCACGCGATGGAAAAGAACGTGGTCGCCCAGTCCCAATTGATGGGTACCTATCAACGCTGGTAGGCTGCCGGGGCCTTACTTGGGGGGCACGAGTTTCTGGAACTCTGCTGACTGCCGCAGGATGTTGAAACGAGGCTCACCCCGCGCATTGCTCATCAGGTCGGGCGCTCGCGGATCGCGCTGAATACGTTTGGCGCTCAGGTCCAGTGACTGCCGCAAAGCCGCGAGCGCCTCGGGTTGTTTGCCCAGGTTCGCCTCCAGTGCGGCCAGGTCATACCAGGCTTCCGGGTTGTCGGGGATCACCTTCACCAGCTTTTGCAAGGACGCTTCGAGTTTCGAAACATTCCCCAGGGAGGAATAGATCGTGGCGGCGCCCAGGAGGGCTTTGTCGTTGGGATTGGGC